>NZ_JBFBAV010000008.1:0-223842 GCF_040689505.1 Streptomyces sp. NPDC051211 | reverse complement strand
GATCGGGACCCGCTGTCCTTCGCCCACCGCGAGGCTGTTCCGCAGCCCGAGCTTGCCCAGCACCAGGTCGGGGCCGCCGACCTGGACCCGGGTGGCCCCGGAACCCGGGGGGCCGCGGCCGGCCCGTGTGCGCGGCCGTGTGCCCGGTCAGGTACACGGCCGTGTGCGAGCCCGTTCGCCCCGGACAGGGCCGTCGTGGCAGCGTGGGGGCATGAGTACGGCAACGCGGAAGACACCCCTGACCGACTGGACCCTCGTGGTCCCCTTGGTGGCGCTGGTCGCACTGCTGTTCAGTTGGGGGCGGGACCTGCCCGGAGTCGCGGTCGCCGCCGTCGCCCTGTGCCTGGCCGGCGCCGTCCTGGCAGCCGTCCACCACGCCGAGGTCGTCGCCCACCGGGTGGGCGAACCCTTCGGCTCCCTCGTCCTCGCCGTCGCCGTCACCGTCATCGAAGTGGCCCTCATCGTCACCCTGATGGCCGACGGCGGAGACAAGACCAGCTCGCTGGCCCGGGACACCGTCTTCGCCGCCGTGATGATCACCTGCAACGGGATCGTCGGCCTGTCCCTGCTCGTCGGCTCCCTGCGCAACCGGGTCGCCGTGTTCCACGCGGAGGGCTCCGGCGCCGCCCTGGCCACCGTCGCGACCCTGGCCACCCTCAGCCTGGTGCTGCCGACCTTCACCACCTCCAAACCCGGCCCGGAGTTCTCCGCCGCCCAGCTCACCTTCGCGGCCGTCGCCTCGCTCGCCCTGTACGGGCTGTTCATCGCCGTCCAGACGGTGCGTCACCGGGACTACTTCCTGCCCGTCACCACCAAGGCCCGGGCGGAGGACGAGCACGCCGAACCGCCGACCGCCCGAGCCGCCCTGATCAGCCTCGGCCTGCTGCTGGTGGCCCTGGTCGCCGTCGTCGGCAACGCCAAGGCCGTTTCGCCCACCATCGAGTCGGGCGTCGAGGACGCCGGCCTCCCGCACGCCGTCGTCGGCGTGATCATCGCCCTGCTGGTGCTGCTCCCGGAAACCCTCGCCGCCGTCCGGGCGGCCCGCCGCGACCGCGTCCAGACCAGCCTGAACCTCGCCTACGGCTCCGCCATCGCCAGCATCGGCCTGACCATCCCGGCGATCGCCCTGGCCTCCGTATGGCTCTCCGGTCCGCTGCTCCTCGGGCTCGGTCCGATCCACATGGTGCTGCTCGCCCTCACCGTGGTGGTCAGCGCCCTCACCGTGGTCCCGGGCCGGGCGACCCTGCTCCAGGGCGGAGTGCACCTGGTACTCCTCGCCGCCTACCTGTTCCTCGCCGTCAGCCCCTGACGGGCGAGGAACAGGCCTGCGAAGGGAGGCCGGTCAGCGGCGCTCGCGCGCCCAGACCACCCGCAGGGCCGGCGAGGACAGGATGTCCCGCTCGCAGAACCGCGCCTTCACCCAGCGTTCCTGCGAGAACAGCCGGGTCTGGTCGGCGAAGTACGGCGAGTTCGGGTTGGCGGACTGGCCGTACGTCAGCAGCGTGCGGGCCACCGGGCAGCGGCTGCCGTCCCAGCCGACCGCCTGCATGTGGCTAGAGCCGTGTGCCACGTCCGCGTAGCCCCCGGCGGACGGCAGCCACGCCGCCTCGATCTTGTTCCACACGCCCAGCGCCTCGGTGCCACCGCCGACCGGAATGCGCTGCCCGCCGCGCACCACGAACTGGTGCTCGCCCAGTGGGGCGTCCAGGGCGATGCCGGCCGCCTTCAGCTCCGCCACCGCATCGGCCAGGGCCCGCCCGATCCCGGGCGCGGCCCGGTTCAGCGTACGGGGGGTCCGCACGGGGTCGGCCGCCGAGAACGGCACCAGCCACAGGTCCTTGGCGGGGGTTCCCGCCGTCAGCTTCCGCCAGAACCGGTCGAAGAGCAGGGCGCCCCGGCTGCCGGTGTCCGCCGTCCGGTCCCATCCGGCCAGCACCGGGCAGGCCGCGGAGACGTCCACCGTGCTGCCGTCGCTCGCGGTCGCGGTGCCGCCGGGCAGGGCGGAGCAGGCCAGGGCAGCGTCGGCGGCTGCCAGGTCACCTGCGGGCACCCGGTTGGCGTACTGCTGCTTCTCCAGGTCGGCCACGGTGAGCCGGCCCCGGGCGGCCATCGCCGCGACGTCCTCCACGGCGCCGCGGGTGCGCAGGCTGCGCGGGGTGTCGATGTTCCCCCACACCCGCTCGTAGCCCCGTACCGGCCGGTCGGCATTGGCCAGCCATGCGCTGTCGTTGGAGTTCTCGGCGTACGGGGCGTCGCGCAGCGACGGCGCCTTGGCCGGGCCGAACACGCCCGGCTGTACGGCGTCCGGGTCCGAGCCGAGCGCGCAGTCCCCGCGCGATCCGTCCAGCACCGCCAGGCCGGAGGCCGGGTAGGTGGCCCGGCCGAGCGGGGTGGAGCAGCGGGCGGCCAGCTCGTCGGTGATCCGCGGCAGCACCTGGGACTGGGTGAACAGGGTGCCGCCGGCCGCGTCGGCGGCGATGGTGTTGACCCAGGGCAGGCCCTGGGTGCGGGTCAGCGCGTCCTGGACGCCGGCCACCGAGCGGGCCCGGCCCAGGGCCAGGGCGGTGTCGGAGCCGCGCAGGTTCTGCGCGTTGGGGTCGTTCAGCGCGTACGCGGTGCCGCCCGTCCAGGGCAGGGGCAGGCCGGGCCCGAGGGAGGTGACGACCGGGCCGTAGCGGGTCCACCACTGGGTGCGGGTGACCGGGGCGCCGTCCTTGACGGGCACGGTCACGGTCCGCCGGGTCATCCGCTCGGCCCGTCCGTCGACCAGGTAGGCGGTCGGGTCGGCCGGGTCGAGGGCCAGCTGGTGCAGGTTGACGGGGGTGCCGGTGGCCACGGTGTGGCTCCAGGCGATCCGGTCGTTGAAGCCGATGTTGACGACCGTCGTCCCGAGCAGGGAGCCGCCGGAGACGTCGAGTTCGCCGGGGATGGTCTGCTGGGACTGCCAGAACCGGCGGCCGCCCTGCCAGGGGTAGTGCGGGTTGCCCAGGAGCAGCCCGCTGCCGGTCGCGGAGGTGGTGCCGCCGAAGGCCACGGCGTTGGAGCCCATGTCCCGGCGGGAGGCGTCGAAGAGCTCGGCGGCGGCCCGGGCGGCAGCCCCGGGGTCCACGGCGGGCGCCGTCGTACGCATGTCCGTACGGGCCGCTGTACGGGCCTCCGTACGGGCCGCCGTACGGTCATCCTCAGGGGCCTCCGGCCGGGCGGCGCCCGGTTCCGACGGGGCCGAGTCCGGGGCCGCGGGCGGGGCGGCTTGCGGGGCGGCCGGCGGCTGGGCGGCGGTGATGCCGTCGATGCCGCGGCCCTGCCCGCCGAGCACCGAGACGGCGTAGCCGCGGGCGGCCACGTCGACCGCGGACACCGGGCGGACCCAGCCGGCGTCCTTGCAGGCCGGGTCGGTGATCCTGTTCTGGGCCAGCCAGGCGTTGTATCCGGCGGCCCAGCCGCGCATCAGCTCCTTCAGCCGGCTGCTGGGCCCGGCCGGGGCGGGTGTGGCGAGCAGCTTCTCCACCGTGCCGCTGTCCCTGACGCCCCGGAAGTAGAGGTCGCTGGACAGGTTCTTCGTCGCGGAGGACAGGGAGCCGTCCGGGGCCCCGTCGGGGCCGAACCAGCGGGAGCGCTCGCCGCTGACGGTCACGAACCCGTCGGCGAGGACGCACACCTGGTCGGCCGCCTGCGCCCAGCCGGTGCCGAAGCCCAGGTCGGCGTAGTCCTTGGCGAGGATGTGGGGTATGCCGTTCTCGGTGTAACGGATGACGGCCGAGAGCCGACCGCCGGCGGGGCCGGCGCTCGCGTGGTCGTCGGCGGAGGCCGCGGCCTGTGGCAGCGCGGCGGTGGCGGCGAGCAGGGCGGCGCCGGCCAGGGCGAACCGGCGGAGGATCGGGCGGGTGCGGCGATGCGAGTCGGAAGAGCGCAACATACCTCCCAAGTAGCCTGCGTTGTCACAGGGTTGACGCCCCCACACTCATGCAGGCCGACGGAGGTCTGTCAACATCCCGTTTGGTATCTCATCGCGGGGCGGGCTCCCGCAGGGCCCGGGCCAGGATGCGCAGCGGAGCCAGGGCGCCGTAGCCGATGTCCTTGCGGAGGGCGGCCGGGCCGGCCCGTTCGACCAGGGTCAGCTGGTGGGACATCAGCTCCAGCATGGTGCGGCCGACCCGGCGCAGGCCGGGGTGGGCGTGGTCCACCACGTCGGCGGCTGCGCCGAGGGAGGCGCGGGCGGCGGCGCACTCGGCGGCCAGCAGGGCCCGCACGGCGGGGGTGTCGCGGGCCTGTTCCAGATCGGCACGGGTCACTCCGTGCGCGGCGAGCCGGTCGTGGGGCAGGCACAGGCGGCCCTCGGCCAGGTCGCCGGCGAGGTCGGCGAGGAAGTCCACGCGCTGGGCGGCGTCGACGAAGCGGCGCCAGGCCGCACCCTGGGCCTCGTCCGGCCCGCCGGGGTACTGGAGTCCGGTGAAGACGACGATGCCCGGCCAGGCGTATGCGTCGAGGTAGTCCTGGAAGTCCCGCTCGGTGGCGAACCCGGTGAACTCGGCCTCGGCCGTGGCCGCCCCGGCCAGGAAGGCCTTGACCCAGTGCGCGGGCAGTCCGCGGGCCTCCGTAGCGTGCGCGTAGGCGCGGAGCACGGGGTGCTCGCTGCGGCCGGTGGCCGACGCCGCCTCCACCTGGTCGGTGAGCGCGGCGAGCCCGTCGGCCCGCTGCTGCGGGGACCCGGTCTCGGCGATGTCGTCGACCAGGTTCATGAAGGCCAGCCCCGCCGTCAGGTACGGCACCAGGGGCGGCGCCGCCAGCAGGCGCAACGCCAGGTACGGGGCCTTCTCGCGGCGGAGCACCCGGCGGGCGGCTGCGGTGTAGTCCGCCCGGTGGGCAGGGTCGGATATCTCGGCCGCGTCAAGGGTGCGGCGCCAGCTGGGCACGGGGTGGACTCCTCGGGTGTCTCGCCGATCGGGCCGGGCACGCATCGGGTGATCGGCGGCCTCACCGTACCGGGCCGCAGTGTTGGAGGCCGGGGGAGGCCGGGGGGAGGCCGGACGGCCGCCGGTCAGTCGTGTGGCAGCAGGCCGGTGCGGTGGAGGCGGCGGAGGGTCAGGTGTTCGTGGGTCAGGCGGCCCATGAGTGCCCCGCCGTAGACGACGAAGCCGACCCCGACCAGCCAGGACTGGACGACCAGGAGGGTGCCGAACGGCCCGTAGGTGACCGCGTTGGAGGCGATCAGCGGGGAGAACACCAGCTGGGAGAAGACCCGCAGGCCGAGCAGGCCGGCGCTGGTCGCGATCGCGCCGGGCAGCAGGGCCCGCCACCGGACCCGGCCGCCGAGCAGCAGCCGTTGCGAGCCCCAGAAGAACATGCAGGTGCCCAACAGGTCGCCGATGGTGCCGGAGACCGTGCCGAAGGCACTGTGGGACGGCGCGGGGATGATGACCAGCAGGCCCAGGTAGCAGACCAGCAGGGCCAGCCAGATGACGTGCAGCCACATGGTGTGCCAGCGGGCGGACGGCACGTCCCAGATCTTCTCGTAAGCGGTCTGGACGGCCGAGCCGAAGGTCAGGCCGAACACGGTGAGGGCGGCCAGGCCGAAGGCGGTGGTCCGCTCCAGGGCCAGGTCGGCCGCACCGAACAGCATCTCGACATGGGTCAGGGAGGCCTCGCTCACCCCGAGGGCCTGGCCGAGCCAGCGGCCGAAGTTCTGGCCGCTGCCGGGTGCCGCAGCGGCGACGACGACCAGCAGCGGCACCAGGGTGAGGAAGCCGAGCGCCGCGAAGCCCATCGCCCGGTGCATCAGCTCGATCTCGCGGCCGCGAATCCAGGCCAGCCCGGCAGGGGAGGCCTGGAGCCGGTCGTGCAGCTGCCGGAAGGTCGAGGTCACACCGGTGCCCTACCCGGCGCCCGGCCGCCCGCCCCGGAGATCCGTCCCAAGTGCGCCCGAAGGGGTGGTTCGCCCCCGCCCCGTCCTGCCGATCGGCGGCCCCGTCACCCCCCGCCCCGCAGGTCCACGACCCGCTTGATCTTGCCGACGGAACGCTCCAGCGTCTCCGGGTCGACGATCTCCACTCCGACCGAGACGCCCATGCCCTCCTTGACTGCCCGGACCACCGAGGCCGCGGCGGCTTCCCGCTCGGCCGGGCTCGCCTCCCGGCGGGCCTCCGCACGGACGGTCAGGGCGTCCATCCGGCCTTCCCGGGTCAGCCGCAGCTGGAAGTGCGGGGCGATCCCGGCGGTGCGGAGCAGGATCTCCTCGATGTTCGACGGGTACAGGTTGACCCCGCGCAGGATGATCATGTCGTCGCTGCGGCCGGTCACCTTCTCCATCCGCCGGAAGGCCGGCCGGGCCGTGCCCGGCAGCAGCCGGGTCAGGTCGCGGGTGCGGTAGCGGATCACCGGCATGGCCTCCTTGGTGAGGGAGGTGAACACCAGCTCGCCCGGCTCCCCGTCGGGCAGTACCTCGCCGGTGAAGGGGTCCACCACCTCCGGCAGGAAGTGGTCCTCCCAGATGTGCAGGCCGTCTTTCGCTTCGACGGCCTCCTGTGCCACGCCGGGGCCCATCACCTCCGACAGCCCGTATATGTCGACCGCGTCGATGCCGAGCCGCTCCTCCATCTCCCTGCGCATCTCCTCGGTCCACGGCTCCGCACCGAAGATGCCGGTGCGCAGCGAGGTCGTGCGCGGGTCTATGCCCTGCCGCTCCATCTCGTCCAGCAGGGTGAGCATGTAGGAGGGGGTCACCATGATGATCTCGGGGCGGAAGTCCTGGATCAGCCGGACCTGGCGGTCCGTCATGCCCCCGGACGCGGGGACGACCGTACAGCCGAGCCGCTCCGCGCCGGCGTGCGCGCCGAGGCCGCCGGTGAACAGGCCGTACCCGTAGGCGATGTGCACCATGTCCCCGCGGCGCCCGCCGGCCGCCCGGATGGACCGGGCCACCACCTCCGCCCAGACGTCCAGGTCCCGCTCGGTGTAGCCGACGACGGTCGGCCGGCCGGTGGTGCCGCTGGAGGCGTGGATCCGCCGGACCTCGGAGCGGGGGACCGCGAACATTCCGAACGGATAGTTCTCCCGCAGGTCCGCCTTGGTGGTGAAGGGGAACCGGGCCAGGTCGGCCAGCGACCGGCAGTCGTCCGGATGCAGGCCGGCCCGGTCGAACGACTGCCGGTAGAAGGGCACCCGTTCGTACACCCGGTGCAGGGTCGCGCGCAGCCGCTCCAGCTGGAGTGCCTCCAGCTCCCCGCGGGTCAGCCGCTCACCGCTGTCTTCTCCGTACTGCTGCTCAGTCCTGCCCATGGCCCCTCCCGAGTGCCGACCGATCATTCGGTAGATTGCCCGACCCCGAGCCGGGAAATCAATAACTCGTTCGAGTGGTTCGTCGGCGATGATGTCCGCCATGCCGATCTTCACGACGTACGACGGAACCGAACTCTCCTACCGGATCGCGGGGGAGGGGGAGCCGCTGGTCTGTCTGCCGGGCGGGGCGATGAGGGCGGCCGAGTACCTCGGTGATCTGGGCGGGCTCGCCGCCACCCGGCAGCTCGTCCTGCTCGACCTCCGGGGCACCGGCGACTCTGCGGTGCCGGCCGACGAGTCCAGCTACCGCGTGGACCGCCAGGTCGAGGACGTCGAGGCGCTCCGTTCCCACCTCGGCCTGGAGCGGATGGACCTGCTGGCCCACTCGGCCGGCGGCGGGCTCGCCCTGCTGTACGCCGCGGCGCACCCGGGCCGGCTGCGCCGGCTGGTGCTGGTCACGCCGAACGCGGCCGCGGCCGGCCTGCCGGCGACGGCCGAGGACCGGCTGGCGGCCGCCCGGCTCCGGGCCGGAACGGACCCGTACGACGCGGCCATCGCCGCGTACGCGCGGATCCTGGCCGGGGAGGACGAGGACGACGCGCTGTGGGACCTGGCCCTGCCGCTGTTCTACGGCCGCTGGGACGAGATCGCGCGGGCGCACGCCGCGGCCAGCGACCGGCAGCAGAACGAGAAGGCGGCGGCGGCCTATGCCGGCCCGGGCGCCTTCGATCCGGCCGCGACCCGGGCGGCGCTCCGCGCGGTGACCGCGGAGGTTCTGGTGCTGGCCGGCGGGTACGACGGGAACCCGAGCCCGGAGCGGGCCGCCCGCATCGCCGGGCTGTTCCGTTACGGCATACCGGACGCCCAGCCCTCGGCCGGCCACTTCCCGTGGCTGGACGACCCGGACTGGTTCAGCGCCCGGGTGGAGCGCTTCCTGGCCGAAGCCGCCTGACCCCGGAGCCCGCCGCAGCGCCCCCGACGATCCGCGGTGCCCCGGCGTCCCGCCCGCAGCGCCCCCGGCGTCCCGCCCGCAGCGTCCCCGGCCTTCCCGCCCGTAGTGCCCCCCGGCCCTCCCGCCCGGCGGGCGCGGGGAGCCGGGCGTACCGTCGGAAGTGGGGCCCGGCCGAAGTGGGGCCCGGCCGAAGGGAGGCCCGGACATGTCCGTCATCGACCCGGCCGTCTCCGTACGGATCACCGCCGTCGAAGCGCGCCGCCTGGTGGGCCTGCTGGGCGAAGTGTCGTTCCTGCTGGAGGATCCGGGCGCGGACCGGCTCACCGACCCACAGACCGCCCTGCTCGGTCAGGGGGCAGCCCGGCGCGAGCTGGCCGAGTGGGCGCGGGCCTTCGCCGCAGAGCTCCAGGCGAAGCTGTGATCCGAGGGGCCGCGAGGGACGGCCGCCGTGAGCGGCTGTTCTCCGGCCCGGACCGCGCGGTCATCGCGGCCGCCTCCATCTCCATGCTGCTCGTCCAGATGGACTGGTTCGCCCTCAACCTGACCCTGCCCGTGATCGCCCGGGACTTCGGCACCCCGACCACCGACCTGCAGTGGCTGGTCAGCGGCTACATGCTGACCCTCGGCGCGTTCATGATCATCGGAGGCAGGGCGGCGGACGTGCACGGCAGGCGCAAGGTCGCCGTCTGCGGGCTGACCGGCTTCGCCGTCGTCTCCGTGCTGTGCAGCACGGCGCAGAACGTGCCCTGGCTGGTCGCCGGCCGGGTGGTCCAGGGAATCACGGCCGCCCTCGTCTTCCCGGTCGCCGTGGCCGTGGTCACCGCCCACTTCCGCGACGCCCGGCAGGGCCGGGCGGTCGGCACCGTACTGGCCTTCAGTGCGATCGGCACGGCCCTCGGCCCCTTCGTCGGCGGGGCGTTCGCCGAACACGTCAGCTGGCGTGCGGTCTTCCTGCTGAACGTGCCCTTCTGCGCGGCCGCGATCGTCCTGCTGCTGCGCTTCGTCGCCGACACCCGCGACGAGCAGGCCGGCCGCGGCCTGGACCTGCCGGGGGCGGTCACCGTCGCCGGCGGCCTGACGGCCGTCATGCTGGCGGTGGACCAGGGCGGCCGCTGGGGGTGGGCCTCGCCGCCCACCCTGGTCTGCTGGGTGTCGGGCATCCTGCTGCTGGCGGCGTTCCCGGTCATCGAGCGTCGGACGGCCGAGCCGCTGCTGGACCTCGCCCTGCTGCGCAACGGCCCGTTCGTGACGGTCACCCTGGCCGGCTCGGTGTCCAACATCGTCTACTGCCTGGTCGCCGTCCTGTCCGCGCTGTACCTCCAGCAGGCCCGCGGGCTCTCCCCGCTGGAGTCGGGGCTGGTCTTCCTGGCCCTGTCCGGTGGGGCGGGCGCCGCGAGTTACCTGTCCGGGCACCTGGCCCGGCGGTGGCGGGCGGAGGCCCTGATGGCGGCCGGGATGCTGCTGAGCGGGCTCAGCCTGCTCGCCCTCACCTGGACCGTGCCGATCGCCCTGTACACGGCCGTCTTCGCCGTCGTGGGGCTCGGCCTCGGCCTCGGCTGGGCGCTGACCCAGGTCGCCACCCAGTCGTACGTGCCGGCCGGCCGACTGGCCGCCGCCTCCGGGCTGGTGCTGACCTCGCTGGTGCTGCTCGGGGCGATGGCGGTGGCCGTGGCCACGACCGTACTCGAAGCGCTGAGCGGCTCGGCCGAGGGTGCCGCCTCCGACGGCCCCGCGATCGAGGCCGTGCTGCGGGTGGCGGCCGCCCTGGCCCTGGCCGGCGCGGCCGCCCTGCTCCCTCTGGTCCGTGCGCACGGCGCGAAGGCTGCCGTCCCGGGCGAGTTCCGTGCCCCCACCCTGTGACCGGGGGCAGGAGGGCCGGCCCTCACACGCCGGCGGAGGCTCGAGCTCCGCGGCGTGCGGGGTGCGGGGCGGGGGTGTCCCGGTGTGCCCACCCGTCCCGCCCTGGGGGACGATCGCCCATACCGGAAGGTCAGGCGTCGTCTGTTGCGGGCGTGTCCGCCTGCGTTGCGACCGCCTTCGCCCACCGGTAGTCCGCCTTGCCGCTCGGGGACCGCTGGATCGACGGGGCGACCACCAGCTGGCGGGGGATCTTGTAGCCGGCCAGCCTGGTCCGGCAGTGGGTCTGGATCTCGTCCAGGGTGGGTTCCGGCGCGCCCTGCCGGATCTGCACCACCGCCGCGACGTGGTTGCCCCACCTGGCGTCCGGGACGCCCGCGACCAGCGCGTCGTACACGTCCGGATGCGCCTTCAGGGCCTGCTCGACCTCCTCCGGATACACCTTCTCGCCGCCCGTGTTGATGCACTGCGAGCCCCGACCGAGCACCGTGACGATGCCGTCCTCGTCGACCGTGGCCATGTCACCGAGCAGCACCCAGCGCTCGTCACCCCGCTGGAAGAAGGTTTCGGCGGTCTTCTCCGGGTCGTTGTAGTAGCCCAGCGGAACGTGCCCGCGCTGGGCGAGCCGGCCGGGCTCGCCCACCGGCACCGGCTCGTGCGTCACCGGGTCGATCACCTGCGTGCGCTCGTTGACCTCCAGCCGGAACCCCTTCTCCGGGCCCGAATCGTCCGTCGCCTTGCCGTTGGACCCGGACTCGGAGGACCCGAAGTTGTTCAGCAGCAGCACGTTCGGCACGAGCTCCTGGAACTGGGCGCGCACCGTGTCCGACATGATCGCCCCGGACGAGGAGACGCTGAACAGCGAGGACATGTCGGTGCCCTTGAGAGGGCCGCGCAACGCGTCGAGGAGCGGCCTGAGCATCGCGTCGCCGACCAGCGACACGCTGGAGACCTTCTCCTTCTCGATGGTACGGAGGACCTCTTCGGGCGCGTACTTGCGGTGGATGACGATCCGCTGCCCGTAGTTGAACGCCACGAACGAGGTCAGGGTCGACGTGCCGTGCATCAGCGGGGGCGTGGGGAAGAAGGTGAGTCCCGCGCCGCCCGCGGCGACCCGCTCCGCCAGTTCCTCGGGCCGCTTCACCGGCTCGCCCGTCGGCGCGCCGCCGAAGAGCCCCGCGAAGAACAGGTCCTCCTGGCGCCACATCACCCCCTTGGGCATGCCGGTGGTGCCGCCCGTGTAGATGATGAACAGGTCGTCGGGCGAGCGCGGTCCGAAGCCCCGCCCCGGCGCGCCGGACGCCTCCGCGTCACCGAACTCCACGGCTTCCAGGGCCGGTGCCCCTTCCGGGACCGCACCCACCCGGACCAGGTGCCGGAGCTTCTCGGTCCGCGGCAGCGCGCCGGCCACCCGCTCGGTGAACTCCCCGTCGAAGACCAGCGCGGCCAGGTCGGCGTCGCGGTAGAGGTAGACCAGCTCCTCTTCCACGTAGCGGTAGTTGACGTTGACGGGCACCAGCCGGGCCTTGAGGCAGGCCAGCACCGTCTGGAGGTACTCGACGCCGTTGTAGAGGTGCAGTCCGAGGTGCTCGCCGGCCTTGAGCCCGTTGTCCAGCAGGTGGTGGGCGATGCGGTTCGCCGCCTCGTCCAGCTCCCGGTAGGTCAGCCTGCGCTCGGCGCCGGTCCCGGGGTGGTCCACGTACACGAGGGCCTCGCGGTCCGGTACCACGTCGACCACCGACTCGAACAGGTCGGCAAGGTTGTACTCCACCGTTCCTCCTGACCTCTTCATCCGATGGCGGTCATTAGAGCGCCGCCCATCCCAAGTGGGAAGGGCGCCGTCCAAGAAATCTGACTGAGTGTCAGAAAGCTATTGAACTGCACCCGCCCCTCCTGCAACCTGTTCTAGGTCTTGAGACGGGAGGACGGCAATGGGTGGGACGGAACACCTCACCGTGGAGCGCCACGGCGCCACGCTGGTGCTCACCATGAACAGGCCCGAGGCGAAGAACGCGCTCTCGCTGCCCCTGCTGGTCGGGCTCTACGACGGCTGGCTGGAGGCGGACGCGGACGACGGGATCCGCTCGGTGGTGCTCACCGGAGCGGGCGGCGACTTCTGCGCCGGCATGGACCTCAAAGCCCTCGCCGGCAAGGGCATGTCCGGCGACCACTACCGGGACCGGCTCAAAGCCGACCCCGACCTGCACTGGAAGGCGATGCTCCGCCACCACCGGCCGCGCAAGCCGGTGATCGCCGCGGTGGAGGGGTACTGCGTGGCCGGGGGGACCGAGATCCTCCAGGGCACGGACATCCGGGTCGCCGGGGCGGGCGCCACCTTCGGGCTGTTCGAGGTCAAGCGGGGGCTCTTCCCGATCGGCGGCTCCACGGTGCGGCTGCCGCGCCAGATCCCGCGCACGCACGCGCTGGAGATGCTGCTGACCGGGCGGCCGTACTCCGCGGAGGAGGCCGCGCGGATCGGGCTGGTGGGGCGGGTCGTGCCGGACGGGGAGGCGCTGGGCAAGGCCCTGGAGATCGCGGAACAGATCAACGCGTGCGGGCCGCTGGCCGTGGAGGCCGTGAAGGCCTCGGTCTACGAGACCGCCGAGCTGACGGAGTCGGAGGGGCTGGCCTCCGAACTCCTGCGGGGGTGGCCGATCTTCGATACGGCGGATGCCAAGGAAGGGGCGCGGGCCTTTGCCGAGAAGCGGCCCGCGGTGTATCGGCGGGAGTAGCTCCCGGTCCGGTCCGGCCCCGCCCGGCGTTGCGTCCGTGCGCGATGCGGTGCGGCGCCGTTGCCGGGGCTCCGCCCCGGACCCCGCGCCTCAAACGCCGGCGGGGCTGGATTGGCCCTGTGCCTCGATGCCCGGCGGGGCTGGATTGGCCCCGCGCCTCGAAGCCCGGCGGGGCTGGATTGGCCCTGTGCCTCGAACGCCGGCGGGGCTGGATGTGGTCCGCGCCTCGAATGACGGTGGGCTGACGTGCGCCCGCCCCAACGATCGGAGAGTCACCCATGACAGCCCCCGCGTCCCCACCCGAGGTGCTCCGCGCACCCCTCGTCGTCGAGTTTCCCTTCACCCGCTCCCTCGGGCCCGTGCAGAGCGCCTTCCTCACCGGCCTCCGCGAGCGCGTCGTCCTCGGCGTGAAGACCTCCGACGGCACCGTGATGGTCCCGCCCGCCGAGTACGACCCCGTCACCGCCGAGGAGATCCGCGAGCTCGTCGAGGTCGCCCCCACCGGCACCGTCACCACTTTCGCCTGGAACGACCACCCGCGCCCCGGCCAGCCCCTCGACACGCCCTTCGCCTGGGTGCTCGTACGGCTGGACGGAGCCGGCACCGCCCTGCTGCACGCCCTCGACGCACCCGGCCCGGACGCCGTCCGCACCGGCATGCGGGTCCGGATCCGCTGGGCCGCCGAACGGGTCGGCGCCATCACCGACATCGCCTGCTTCGAGCCGGACCCGGCAGGACCCCCCGTCGCCGAACCCCGCCCGCACGACGGCGGCTTCGCCGACGCCGTCACCGGCATCGTCGCCCCCGCCCGGCTCGACTACACGTACAGCCCCGGCCGCGCCCAGACCGCGTACATCAACGCCCTGTCCGAGCGGCGTACGGTCGGCGAGCGCTGCCCGTCCTGCCACAAGGTGTACGTGCCCCCGCGCGGCGCCTGCCCCACCTGCGGGGTCGCCACCACCGACCGCGTCGAGGTCGGCCCGGCCGGCACGGTCACCACCTTCTGCATCGTCAACATCAAGGCCCGGAACCTCGACATCGAGGTCCCGTACGTCTACGCACACATCGCCCTCGACGGCGCCGGCCTCGCCCTGCACGGCCGGATCGGCGGCATCTCCTACGACCAGGTCCGGATGGGCCTGCGCGTCGAACCCGTGTGGACCGAAGGCGGCCGCTACCCCGACCACTACCGCCCCACCGGCGAACCGGACGCGGACTACGACGCGTACAAGGAGCTCATCTGATGGCCCGATACGCCCGCGAGGTCGCGGTCGTCGCCTTCGCCCAGAGCGACCACCGGCGACGCACCGACGAACTCAGCGAAGTCGAAATGGTCATGCCCGTGCTCCACCGGGTGCTGGCCGAGACCGGCCTCAAGGCCGGCGAGATCGGCTTCACCTGCTCCGGCTCCAGCGACTACCTCGCCGGCCGGGCCTTCTCCTTCACCATGACCCTCGACGGGGTCGGCGCCTGGCCGCCCATCTCCGAATCCCACGTCGAAATGGACGGCGCCTGGGCCCTCTACGAGGCCTGGGTCAAGATCCAGACCGGGGAGGCCGACACCGCCCTCGTCTACGCATACGGGAAGTCCTCCCCGGGCTCGGTACGCGACGTACTGACGCGCCAGCTCGACCCCTACTACCTCGCCCCCCTCTGGCCCGACTCGGTGGCCCTGGCCGCCCTCCAGGCACAGGCCCTCATCGACGCGGGCGAGACCGACGAACCCGCCCTCGCCGCCATCGGCGCCCGCAGCCGGGCCGCCGCCCTGGCCAACCCGCACGCCCAGCTCCGCGGCACCGTCGACCGGGGCGACTACGAAGTCCGGCCGCTGCGCACCGGCGACTGCCCGCCGATCGGCGACGGCGCGGCCGCCGTCGTCCTGGCCGCCGGCGACACCGCCCGCCAGCTGTGCGAGCGGCCCGCCTGGATCACAGGCATCGACCACCGCATCGAGGCCCACAGCCCGGGTCTGCGCGAACTCACCGACTCCCCGTCCACCCGGACCGCCGCCGAACACGCCGGCGTCTTCGACCGGCCCGTGGACACCGCCGAACTGCACGCGCCGTTCTCCTCCCAGGAGGTGATCCTGCGCAAGGCCCTCGGCCTGGGCGAGGACGTGACCGTCAACCCGTCCGGCGGGGCGCTCGCCGCCAACCCCATGATGGCGGCCGGCCTGATCCGGATCGGCGAGGCCGCCGCCCGCATCCACCGGGGCGAATCCCACCGGGCGGTCGCCCACGCCACGTCCGGCCCGTGCCTCCAGCAGAACCTGGTCGCGGTCCTGGAAGGAGATCCCGCATGACGAAAGAAGCAGTGGCCGTCGTCGGAATCGGGCAGACCAAGCACGTCGCCGCCCGCCACGACGTCTCCATCGCCGGACTCGTCCGGGAAGCCGCCCAGCGGGCCCTCCAGGACGCCGAGCTGACCTGGGCGGACATCGACGCCGTCGTCATCGGCAAGGCCCCCGACTTCTTCGAGGGGGTGATGATGCCCGAGCTGTACCTCGCCGACGCACTCGGCGCGGTCGGCAAACCCATGCTGCGGGTCCACACGGCCGGCTCGGTGGGCGGCTCCACCGCGCTGGTCGCCGCCAACCTGGTCGCCGCCCGGGTCCACCGCACCGTCCTCACCCTCGCCTTCGAGAAGCAGTCCGAGTCCAACGCCATGTGGGGCCTGTCCCTGCCCGTGCCCTTCCAGCAGCCGCTGCTGGCCGGAGCCGGCGGCTTCTTCGCCCCGCACGTCCGCGCGTACATGCGGCGCACCGGGGCCCCCGACACCGTGGGCTCGCTGGTCGCCTACAAGGACCGCCGCAACGCCCTCAAGAACCCGTACGCACACCTGCACGAGCACGACATCACCCTGGAGAAGGTCCAGGCGTCCCCCATGCTGTGGGACCCCATCCGCTACTCCGAAACCTGCCCCTCCTCCGACGGGGCCTGCGCGATGATCCTCACCGGCCGGGAGGGAGCGGCCCGCGCGCCCCGGCCGCCGGCCTGGGTGCACGGCGGGGCGATGCGCTCCGAACCCACCCTCTTCGCCGGCAAGGACTTCGTCTCCCCGCAGGCGGGCAAGGACTGCGCGGCCGACGTCTACCGGCAGGCCGGGATCACCGACCCGCGCCGCCAGATCGACGCCGTCGAAATGTACGTGCCGTTCTCCTGGTACGAGCCCATGTGGCTGGAGAACCTCGGATTCGCGGAGGAGGGCGAGGGCTGGAAGCTCACCGAGGCGGGAGTCACCGAACTCGACGGCGACCTCCCGGTCAATCCCTCGGGCGGGGTGCTGTCCACCAACCCCATCGGCGCCTCCGGCATGATCCGCTTCGCCGAGGCGGCCCTCCAAGTACGCGGCCAGGCAGGCGAACACCAGGTCCCGGACGCGCGCCGGGCCATGGGACACGCGTACGGGGGCGGCGCGCAGTTCTTCTCGATGTGGCTGGTGGGCGCCGAACCCCCCACCTCCTGAACGGAGCGGGAGCACCGGCCGAGGCGTGCCGGACCGGCCACGGGTGACGCACCGTGGCCTGTGCGGCACGGGCTGCTGTGGTTAACCTGGCCCCCGGACGACGTAGGCAGTACGGGAGGAGCACCACGTGGCCGAGAGCATGACTTCACAGCCCCTCGCCGGCTGGGGCAAGCCGGACCTCGATCTCACCAGGGCAGACTGGCAGTCGAGCAGCCACGGCGCGGGCGACGTACAGATCGCCTTCGTCGAGGGATTCATCGCCATGCGCAACAGCGAGCGCCCGGAAAGCCCCTCGCTGATCTTTGCCCCGGACGAGTGGCACGCCTTCGTCCTGGGCGCGCGCGGCGGTGCGTTCGACCTGACGTAGCGGTCGGCCCACGGCGGGCCACCGGGGGCGGCCGCAGCCCCGGTGGCCGCCGGTCGACCGGTTCCCGAGGCTCCGCCCGCGCGTACGCGGGCGTACGCTGATCTCCCGAACCGGCCTGGGGGGTACCAGCCATGACGGAACGCCCGACCCGTACGCGGCGCACCCTGCTCGAACGCGAGGCCGAACTGGCCGCCGTGGACGAGGCCTTGGACCAGCTCACCGGTCCACAGTCCCACCAGGGCGGCACCCTGCTCGCCTTCTCCGGCCCCGCCGGCCTCGGCAAGACCACGCTGCTCGCCGAGATCCGCCGTCGCGCCCACGCAGGCCGGTGCACCGTCCTCACCGCCCGCGGCGGCGAACAGGAACAGAACCAGCCCTTCCACGTCGCCCGCCAGCTCATCCAGCCCCAGCTGGCCCGCACCTCCGAACACGAACTCCGCACCGCCCTCGGCAGCTGGTACGCCATCGTCGGCCCCGCCCTCGGCCTGTGCGCCCCCGAACAAGGCGCGCCCCCCGACCCGCAGGGCCTGCGCGACGGACTCGACTGGGTGCTCACCCACCTCGCCGTCCAGCGTGCCCCCGTCGTCCTCGTCCTGGACGACGCCCATTGGGCCGACCCCGAATCCCTCGGCTGGCTCGCCGCCTTCGCCCCGCGCGCCGAACACCTCCCGCTGCTCCTCGTCGTCGCCTACCGGCCTGACGAACTCCCCGCCCACGCCGAGGCCTTCCGCACCCTGCCCGGCCGGGCCGGCCGCCGCCCCCACCCCCTCGCGCCGCTCACCGCCGCGGCCGTCGGCACCCTGGTCCGCGAAGGCGTCGGCGACCACGCCGACGACGCCTTCTGCCGGGAAGCCTGGGCCGTGACCTCCGGCAACCCCTTCGAGGCGGTCGAACTCACCGCCGAGGTCCGCGTCCGGGCCCTCGACCCCGTCGAATCCAGCGCCCCGCTGCTCCGCGACCTCGCCGCCGCCCAGCGCGGCACCGGCCTCGTCGCCCGCCTCCACCGCCTCGGCCCCTCCACCGTCCGGTTCGCCTGGGCCTGCGCCGTCCTCGGCACCGCCATTCCGCAGGAGATCGCCGGGCGGGTGGCCGCACTGGGCGACGAGGAGGCCGTCGCGGCCGCCGAGCGGCTGCGGCACGCCCGCATCATCGCGGGTGCGGGTGCGGGTGCGGGTGCGGGTGCGGGTGCGGGCGCCGGGGCGGGTCCGGGTACAGGTGCGGGCGCGGGGGCCGGCGGCGGGGGCGGCACCGGCGGGCTCGAGTTCGTGCATCCGCTGATCGCCACCGCCCTCTACCGCGCCATCCCCGACGCCCTGCGCGTCGCCCTCCACAGCAAAGCCGCAGCGGCCCTCGTCGATGCCGGACTCGGACCCTCCGCGGCCGCCCGCCACCTCCTGGAAACCCACCCCGAGAGCGACCCCTGGGTGGTACGGACCCTCCGCGAGGCCGCCCGCGACAACCTCCGGGCCGGCGCCCCCGAAGCGGCCCGCCGCCAACTCGCCCGTGCCCTGCGGGAACCGCCGGGCTTCGACGAACGCGCAGCCGTCCTCTACGAGCTCGGCTGCGCCTCCCTGCTCACCGAACCCGCCACCACCGTCAACCACCTGCGGGCCGCGCTCGCCGAGCCGTTCGACGACCCGGCCCTGCGCCAGGGCATCGTCATCCGGCTCGCCCAGGTCCTCGCCCACAGCGACCGGCTCGCCGAAGCCTCGGAAGCCTTGGCGCGGGAGATCCCGCACACCCCCGACGTACGCAACCGGCTGCGCCTGCAGTCCGAACAGTTCATGTGGGACGCCTTCCGCGCCGACGAACCCGACTCCCCGGCCCGCTCCCGCCGGCTCGCCAAACTCGCCGACCGGCTGCCCGGCCGCGACCTCACCGAGCGGTACGTCATCGGACTGCGCGCCTGGGACGCCACGCTGCGCGGCGAACCGGTGGACGTCGTCCTGCACCACGCCCGCCGGGCCCTCGGCGACCGGCTCAGCTGGGCCGAGGAGGACCGCGGCTTCGAGGTTCCGGTCCTCGTCGCACTCACCCACCTCTACGCCGACCGGCCCGACCGGGCCGAGGAACTCTTCGAAGCCGGCACCGCCGAGTTCGAACGCCAGGGCTGGCGCGGAGCCCACCTGTCCTTCGCGCACAGCCTGCGCGCGTACATCCGCTTCCGGCGCGGCCGCCTCGCCGAGGCCGAGGAACTGGCCGGGCTCGGCCTGCGGCTCGCCGAGCGGGTGGGCCGGCGTACGCCCGTGCACTGGTACGCCATAGCCATCCTCACCGAGACACTGCTCGCCAGGGGCCGGGTCGGCGAGGCGTGGGAGCTGGCCCGGGAACACGACTTCGGGGAGCCCTTCCCGGCGGGCGTGGTCTTCCCCGACTCGCAGACCGTGTACGCGGAACTGCTGCTCGCCCGCGGCAACATGAAGGCAGCGGCGGCCGAACTGGAGGCGGTGGGGCGGCGGTTGACACCGCGCGGCATCCAGAACCCGTCCTGGTGCCCGTGGCAGCTGTACCTGGCCCGGGCGGTCGCCGGCGAGGAGCCGGAGCGGGCCCGGGCCCTCGCCGCGGACGCGCTGCGGCAGGCGAGGGCCTTCGGGGCGCCGTCCGCCATCGGGCAGGCACTGCGCTTCGCCGCCGAGGTCGCCCCGGCGGCGGAGCGGACCCCGCTGCTGACGGAGTCCGTCCGGCTGCTCTCCGACTCACCGGCGCGGTACGAGCTGGCCTGCGCGCTGGCCGCGCTCGGGACGGAGCAGCGGGACGCGGAGCTGCTTGAACGGGCGCTGCTGCTGGCGAGGGAAAGCGGCGCGGAGGGCCTGGCGGCGGGGCTCACCGCGAGGCTGCTGGGCTGAGGATGCGGGCCCGGGCGGGCGGGCCTGCTGGCAGAGTGGGGGCATGGACTACATCTCCGTCTTCCGCAGCGAGACGTCGGCCTTCCAGCGCGCCGTCGGACGGGCCGTCGGGGCAGGGGAGGGCGCGCCGCTGGTGCCGTCCTGTCCCGGCTGGTCCGTGTCCGACCTCGTCGGGCACCTCGGCGGCGTACACCGCTATGTGGCGCACATCCTCCGCGAAGGCACGACGGAGGCCCCCGACCACACCGATCTCTCGCTGTACGGCCTGCCGGCCGATCCCGCCGTGCTGGCCGCCTGGCCGATCCCGGACCGGGCGCCGAATCTCGGGCCGGTGCCCGTCGAGCTGACCGAGTGGTTCGCGGAGGGCGCCCTGGCGCTGGAGGAGCAGTTCCGTGCGCACGGCTCGCAGCTGCCGGTCTGGACGTGGTCGGCCGAGCAGAGCTCCGGCTTCTGGCTGCGGATACAGGCCATCGAGGCGGCCCTGCACCGCTGGGACGCGGAAGGGGTCACCGACGCGCCGGCCCCGGTGGACACCGGGCTCGCGGTGGACGCCGTCGGGCACACCTTCGAGGTGATGGCGCCGTTCCGGCGGGCGGTGAAGCAGGCGCCGCCCGGCCTGGGGGAGCGGTACCGGTTCCGGCAGACCGACGGGAACGGGGACTGGACGGTCCGGTTCGAAGGTGATCAGGTGCGGTTCGACGAGGGGCCGGCCGACGCGGAACTCGCCGGTACGGCCTCCGAGCTGATGCTCTTCCTCTGGAACCGGATTCCCGCATCGGATCTCGAAGCCGACGGTGACCCGACGTACTTCGAACGTTACTTCGAGCTCGTGCCGCCGGTGTGATCCGATGACCGACGTACTGATCGTGGACGGGGCCAATGTCGTCGGCTCCGTGCCGGACGGATGGTGGCGGGACCGCCGCGGTGCGGCCGAACGGCTCCGCGACGCGCTGGCGGCCCGCCCCGGCGACGAGGAGATCATCCTGGTCGTCGAGGGCGCCGCGCGCGGCGTGCCCTCGGTGCCCGGCGTACGGGTGGACAGCGCGCCCGGGAGCGGCGACGACCGGATCGTGGAGCTGGCCGCCGAGCACGCGGGCCGCCGGTGCGTGGTCGTGACGGCGGACCGGGAGCTGCGGGAGCGGGTCCGGGCCCTGGGGGCCGAATGCGCGGGCCCCCGCCTGGTCCGGCCCTGACCACCTCCGAGCCGTCCGACCCTGCGCACCTCCCGACAGAGGGGACCCGCGGCCGGATTTCCTGCCCGGCCACGTACCATGGCGGCATGTCCTTCCTCCGCCGCCACCGTGCCGCCACCCCCGCCGGCCCGGACTTCGATGTCCTGGCCATGGACCCGGGCGACTGGCCGGGCAACCTCGGGGCCGGGCTGCTGCCCGCCGCCGACGGCAGCTGCCAGGGTGTCTTCCTCCGCTACGACCTCTTCGGCGGACGCGGCCCCGCGATGATCATCGGCAACCTTCCCGAGGGCTCGCCGGCCCGGGAGCTCGCCGACAAGCAGATCCCCTTCGAGGTGGCCCAGCTCCTCGACGCCCTCGAGAACGACGAGGACGTCGAGGTCACCGGTGTCGAGGACTGCCCCGTCATGCAGGGCGACAACCTCCTCATCGTCCGCAAGATCAAGCTGTCCGAGTCGCGCATTTCGTGCGTGCAGTTCGACCGCAGCGACAACGTCCTGGTGACCATCGCCAGCTGGGACCGGCCGATCACCGACGACCTGTACGCGCTGCTCAAGCCGCTGCCCGCGGAGCTCTTCCAGCAGGGCTGAGCCGGCGGATCACGCGTCCGCGATGTCGTTGGCCGCCACATGGCCGAACGTCATCGCGGGCCCGATGGTCGAGCCCGCGCCCGCGTAGCTGTGGCCCATCACGGCCGCACTCGCGTTCCCCGCCGCGTACAGGCCCCGGATCACCGAGCCGTCCGGCCGCAGCGCCCGCGCCCGCGCGTCCGTCACGATGCCGCCCTTGGTCCCCAGGTCGCCCGGCACGATCCTGAAGGCGTAGAAGGGCGGCGCCCAGATCGGGGCCAGGCAGGAGTTCGGCTGTACGGCCGGATCCGTGTAGTAGTGGTCGTACGCCGTGTTCCCGCGGCCGAAGTCCGGGTCGGTGCCGTGCCACGCCTGCGCGTTGAAACGGTTCAGGGTCGCCCGGAAGGCCGCTGCCGGCACCCCGATCTCACCGGCGAGCGCATCCCAGCTCCACGCCTTCTTCACCGCGCCCGTCCGGTACCAGGAGTCCGGGAACACGATCGTCGGCAGCACGTCCTTGAACAGGTACTTGCTGCGGTAGTTCTGATCGACGATCAGCCAGGCCGGGATGTGCGAGCCGGGTGCCCCCTCGTCCCGTTCGTACATCACGTGCACCACATCGCTGTACGGCGCCGCCTCGTTGACGAACCGCGCGCCCGCCCCGTTGACGATCAGCCCGCCCGGCAGGGTCCGTTCGGCGAGGCAGAAGTACGGTTCGCCGGGCAGCGGGATCGACGGCCCCCACCAGGCGTCGTCCATCAGGCCGAGGGCCGCGCCGGCCCGCTGACCGGCCCGGATCCCGTCGCCGGTGTTCTCCTTCGCACCCACAGACCACTGCGTGCCGATGGGCTGCTGCTGGTACTGAGCCCGCATCGCCGCGTTGTGCTCGAACCCGCCGGAGCCGACGATCACGCCCTTGCGGGCCCGCACGGTGCCGCGTACGCCCTCCTGCTCCACCACCACACCGGTGACGGCGCCGCCTTCCTGCACGAGGTCGACCAGCGGGGTGTTCAGCCACACCGGCACCCCGGCCCGCATCAGCCCGGCCCGCAGTCCCGCCGCCAGGGCCTGGCCCATGGTCAGCGGCTTCTCCCCGCGCAGCGCGGCCTTCGTCCCGCGCGCCAGGCATTCGGTCGACACGGCCAGCCCCTTGGCGTTGACCGCCGCCAGGGTCAGCCACTTGTAGTCCTGGCTGAACACCACCATCCCGGCGGGCACGGGCAGGTACGCCGGGTTCAGGCGGGCGAGTTCGGCGCCGAGGACGTTGCCGTCGAGCTGGTCCGGCTCGATGGACCGGCCGTTCGGCAGGCCGCCGGGGAGGTCGGGGTAGTAGTCGCTGTAGCCCTCCATGAACCGGAACCCCAGCGGGCTGTTGGCCATCACGAAGTCCAGCATCCGGGGGCCGTTGGCGAGGAAGGCGGCCTGCCGGTCGGCCGGCACCTCGTCCCCGACCACGGCCGCCAGGTACGTCGCCGCCTTCTGCGGGGTGTCCGGCACCCCGGCACCCAGGATCACCGAGTTGTTCGGCAGCCAGATCCCGGCGCCCGAACGCGCCGCGGACCCGCCGAAGGTGGCCGCCTTCTCGACGACCACCACGCTCAGGCCCCGCTTCGCGGCGGTGAGCGCGGCGGTCATCCCGGCCGCCCCGGAGCCGACCACGACCACGTCGTACTCGGCGAGCACCGTCGTCCCGGCGGCCCGCGCCCCGGCGGACGGCAACACGGCGGCGGCCAGCACCCCGGCACCCGTCCCGGCGAGGACGGAACGGCGGGTGGGGGAAGAAGACATGGGCGGGCTCCAGCGGTCGGGGGAGGCTGAGTGAGCCAAGGTCTTCGGGGGATCATGTGATGTCAAGGCATGCGCGCGCGTTCCGGCGGCGCGCCCGGTCCACCCCGGGGCGTACCCCGCCGACCTGCCCCGCCGACGTGCCCGGCCGACATGCGCGAGGTCCCGTGGCGGGGGCCACGGGACCTCGTACTGGCGGCAGGCGGTGTCAGCGGGTGCCGACCGCCGCGCGGACTGCTCGGCGTGCCATGCCGCAGTCGTCGTGCAGGCGACGCAGCAGCAGCCGTTGTTCCTCTCCGGAGGAGAGGGCGCCGGTCGGCAGCGGCTGTGCCGGGGCCGGCGCCAGAATCGAGCGCTGGACCGCCATTTCGGACATCCGGATCTCCCGGGTCAGTACCAGCATCAGGTTGACCAGGAAGGCGTCGCGGGCGGCCGGTCCGGCCGTCTGCGCCATGCGGCTGATCTGGCTGCGGGCCGCCGGGGCGTCGCCCAGGACCGTCCACAGGGTGGCCAGGTCGTACCCGGGCAGGTACCAGCCCGCGTGTTCCCAGTCCAGCAGCACGGGCCCGGCGGGCGACAGCAGCAGGTTGGACAGCAGGGCGTCACCGTGGTTGAACTGCCAGTGTGGTCCCGCCACCGCCAGCCCGTGCAGCAGCTTCTGCAGATCTCCCAGGTCCCGGTCGGTCAGCAGCCCCAGTTCGTGGTAGCGGGAGATCCGGGAGGCGTAGTCCAGCGGCCGGCCGAAGAGTTCGGCCGGCGGACGCCACTGGTTCACCCGGCACACCGCCCCCAGAGCGGCCCGGACATCGGCCCTCGGCGGGGCCTCCACCGGATGGCGCTGCAGGGCCGCGACCCGGCCCGCCATCCGTTCCACCACCAGCGTGCAGTTCTCCGGGTCGGCGGCGATCAGCCGCGGGACCCGGACCGGCGGGCGGTGCCGGACGAACGCCCGGTACGCAGCTATTTCGTGCCGGTACCGTTCGCGCCACTCCGGCGAGTGGTCCAGTAAAACCTTGGCGACGGCGGTCGTCCGCCCGGTGGTGCCCACCAGCAGCACCGACCGGCCGCTGCGGCGCAGCACCTGCACGGGGGCGAACTCGGGACAGATCCGCTGCACCGAGGCGAGGGCGGTGCGCAGTTGCGCGCCCTGCGGCCCGGACAGGTCGATTCTTCCGCTGAGCGGCTGCGTGCCGGCTCCCGGCATCCGCCGGGCCCGTACGGCGCCCTGCGCCGGGACCGCGGACCGGCCGGAGTCGAGGTAGGGGCTGCCGCCCGCCTGGAGCGTGCGGTGCGGCCGGACGGGGGCGGTCACGGAGGTCGATGCTGCGTACATGACGGATACGGATCCCTTCGTGCGCCGACGAGTTTCGTACGCCACCCCGCCGGATCCCGATGCATCACCCTGGGGAGTTCCGCCCGGGGTACCGGGGCGGGGAGGCGCATTCCTACCTGACACCCCGGCGCGGGTGGCGGACCATCGAGCGTGCCCTGGCGAAGCCTGGCGAATAGTCGCTCGGCATCTGACCCGGGGTTACTGTCAACTCAGCCGAGAACCTGGGGGCTTGACGTGAGCAGAGGACCAAACACCCGTCTGAACGACCTGTTCGGCCTGGCCGGGTGGTCCAAAGGCGAGCTGGCGAGGATGGTCAACCGGCAGGCGGCGGCCATGGGCCACCACCAGCTGGCCACCGACACCTCGCGGGTGCGGCGCTGGATCGACATGGGGGAGACCCCGCGCGAACCGGTGCCCACCGTGCTGGCAGCCCTGTTCACCGAGCGGCTCGGTCGTGTCGTGACCATCGAGGACCTCGGGTTCGTACGGCAGCGGCGCACCACGAAACGGCAGCCGGACGGGGCGAAGGACAACCCCGACGGCCTGCCCTGGGCGCCCGAACGCACAGCCGCGGTCCTCACCGAATTCACGGGAATGGACCTCATGCTCAACCGACGCGGCTTGATGGGAGCGGGTGCCGTGCTCACAGCCGGCTCCGCCCTCAGCAGCGCCATGCACGACTGGCTGCACACCGACCCCGCCCAGACCGGCGCCCCAGGGTTCGCCGATTCCTTCCAGGCCGACCCGGCGGGCTACGACCGCTACGAGGCGGCGCCCATCGGCTCCCAGGAGATCGAGGCACTGGAACGCTCCGTGGAGGTCTTCCGGGCCTGGGACGCCTCCCGCGGCGGCGGCCTCCAGCGGAAGGCCGTGGTGGGCCAGCTGAACGAGGTGGGCGGCATGCTCGCCTACCACCACCCGGACCACCTGCAGCGCCGCCTGTGGGGGGTGGCGGCCAACCTCGCCGTCCTGGCGGGCTGGATGTCCCACGACGTCGGCCTGGAACCGACCGCGCAGAAGTACTTCGTCATCGCCGCGCACGCCGCCCGCGAGGGCGGGGACCGGCCGCGGGCCGGGGAGGCCCTGTCCCGCGCCGCCCGCCAGATGGTCCACCTGGGCAAGCCCAACGAGGCGCTGGACCTGATGAAGCTGGCCCGGTCGGGGGCCGGCGAGGAGGCGCTGCCCCGCACCCGGGCCATGCTGCACACGATCGAGGCGTGGGCGCAGGCCGCGATGGGCAAGGGGCAGGCGATGCGGCGGACCCTCGGTGAGGCGGAGGAGCTGTTCGTCTCCGACAAGGGCGATGTGCCGCCGCCGAGCTGGATGCAGCACTTCGACGAGGCGGATCTGCACGGCATGCAGGCGCTGGCGTACCGGACGCTCGCCGACCACGACGCGACGGCGGCGCCGATCGCCGCCCGGCACGCCAGGGAGGCGCTGCGGCTGCGCGGCGACGGCTACCAGCGCTCGCAGATCTTCGACTACATCTCGCTGGCCTCGGCCTGCTTCATCGCCGACGATCCGGAGCAGGCGGACCGGTACGCGCGGCTCGCGCTGGTTTCCATGAACGAGACCTCCTCGCACCGGACGTGGGACCGGCTGCGGGAGATGTACCGGCTGACCGGGCAGTACTCCGGGTACGCCCGGATCGAGGACCTGCGTACGGAGATCAAGCTGGCCCTGCCGGGGAGCCCGGCGGCGCGGACCCGGGGCGCGGAGGTCTAGCTCCGCCGACGCGGAGATCTGGCTCCGCCCCGCCGCCCGGGACTCGCCTCTCCGCCAGGGCTCTGCCTTGCCGCCCGGGGCTCCGCCCAGCCCCCGCGCTCGAACCCCCGGACTTCGTCCGGCGGGATCCCCTGGCGGGGCCGGGAATTGCGGGGCCGGAGAGGGGCTACGCGCCGATGCGGGCCACCAGGACGCAGGCGTCGTCCTCGCGTTCGCCCTCGCCGAACTCCTCGATGACCATCCGGACCACGTCCTGGGCCGACCGGGCCGCCGAGAAGCGGGGCGCCAGGGCCAGCAGGCGTTCGGTGCCGTCGGCGCGGCTGAACTCGATGCTGCGCGGGGTCAGTCCGTCCGTGTGCAGGACGAGGACGTCACCCGCCTCGAGCCGCTCCTCGGCCTGGCCGTACGCCGCGCCGGAGGTCGCGCCCAGCAGGACGCCCTCCGGCGGGGCCAGGGAACGGCCGGAGCCGTGCCGGAACAGCAGCGGGGCGGGGTGGCCGGCCTGGGCCCAGGTCAGCACCCGGCGGGCGGGGTCGTAGCGGCAGCAGACGGCGGAGCCGAGGGCGGGCTGCACCGAGGTCTCCAGAAGCTGGTTGAGCCAGCCCATCAGGGGGCCCGGGGCGATCCCGGCCATCGCCATGCCGCGCAGGGCGCCGAGCATCATCGCCATGCCGGAGGTGGCGGTGACCCCGTGCCCGGTCAGGTCGCCGACCGTCAGCATGGAGCAGTCGTCGGGGAGTTCCAGCGCGTCGTACCAGTCGCCGCCGATCAGCGCGCTGGTAGCCGAGGGCAGGTAGTGCGCGGCCACGTCGAGCGCGCCGGTGTTGCCGTGCGGGAACCGCAGGGAGCCGCGCCACGGGGGGAGCACGGCTTCCTGCAGCTCGACCGCCAGCCGGTGCTCGGTCTGCGCGATCTCCCGCTGGCGCTGCAGCGAGTCCCGGGACTCGCGTACGGCCCGCTGGCTGCGGCGCAGTTCGCTCACATCGCGGAGGACGGCCCACATGGAGGCCGTGCAGCCGTCGGAGTCGAGGACCGGCTCGCCCCTCATCTGCAGTGTGCGGACCCGGCCGTCGGCCCGGACGATGCGGAACTCGCCGTCTATGGGCCGCCCGTCGACAAGACAGGCCGTCACCATGGCGGTGAGCAGCGGCTGGTCCTCGGAGAACAGGGTGGAGCCCAGTTCGTCGAGGGAGAGCGCGCCCGCCTCGGGGGAGCGGCCGAAGATCTGGAAGAGCTCCTCGGACCAGCTGACCTCGTCGGTGAGCAGGTTCCACTCGGCGCTGCCGACGCGGGTGAGCTCGCCGTTGAGTTCGCCGCCGGCCTCGTACGGAGCCGGCTGCGGCACCTCGCCCTGCTCGGTCTCGACCACCGGGGGCATGCCCTCCTTGAGCTGCCCCAAGTGCTCGCCGAGGTCGTCGAGATGGTGCACGGCGAGGTCGCAGAGGGCGCGCTGCCAGCGGCCCTGCGCGTCGTCGTCGTCCACGACGGCGTCGCGGCGCACCGCGTCCACGTCTCCGCGCAGGCGCCGGGTCTGCTTGATCAGCGCGTCCACCGACCCGGGCTCGGGCGGCTGCGCGGGACGGTCCGCGAACAGGTGGGACGGCATGAGGACTCCGATACAGGCGCGGCACGGCCAAGTCTGAAGGAAGGACCGGTAACGACTGTGGCACAGGCTGCGACGGGGTGTAAGGCGTTTGGCAACATCCGTTACGGCCTTGCACCTGGCATATGCCAAAGGCCTTCCGGAGCCGGTGATGTGTGCGAATGATTCAGGTCACTCCCCGGTCCGCGGTGGGGGTCCGACGGGCCCCCACCGGGCCGTCATCGGGGTCAGCTCACCATGAGCGGAACCGGATGAATCTCGTCCGCCGGGTGCCCGGCCCGCTCGTGTATCCGCTGGACGGCCTCCTTGGACGGGGCCTCGGAGAGGCAGTAGACCGTCCCGGCCTCCGGGTCCGCCCAGGCCTGCTTGAAGTGCACGCCCTCCTCGGCCTCGATCGCCAGGTCCGCCCGGTGGGCGGCCGACAACTCCTCCTTGGTGATGCCCTTCATGCCCGTGTGGACGTCCATGTAGGTGGCCATGGCAGCGCACCTCCTTCCTTCTCTCCCTCCATCGTCGGCCCGCGGCCGGAAACCGGCCTTCCGGGGGCCGCACACCGTACGTACGGCCGAGCCGTAGGCCCGGCAGGAGCAGGTCAGGTTTTTGCGGGAACGCCCCCCGAACGAATGACCCCGCAGGCCGGAAGCCGCGCTTCCCACCGATCCCACCGATCGCTACTCTACGTGCCGGTAATCAGCTCATATTCGGCTCACTCGGCGCGTACGGAGACCAGATGACAGGGCAGAGGCAGAGCCGGCGGACCTTCCTCGGCTACCTGGTCGCCGCACCGACCCTGGCAGTCGCCACCCGGGCCGGCGCCGACGCCCTGCTCCCGCAGCCGGCCCACGCGGTGATCCCCACCCTCCCGGCCCCCGCCGACCTGGTCGACCTCGGCGATCTGTTCATCCTGGCCGGCGCGCCCACCGCCGGCATGCTGGTGCTCACCGTGGAGACCGACGGCACCATCCGGTTCCGGCTGCCCCGCGAGGAGGTCGGCCAGGGCCTCACCACCGCCGTGGCCATGCTGGTCGCGGAGGAACTCGACGCCCCCCTGCACGACGTCCGGGTGGAACTCGAGGACGCCCGGCCCGAACTCCTCTTCAACCAGCTCACCGGCAGCTCCAACGCCATCCGCTCGTTGTACGGCCCGGTCCGGCAGACCGCCGCCGCGGTCCGGGCCCGGCTGGTCGCGGCCGCCGCCGCCCGCTGGCAGCTGCCCCCGTCCGGCCTGACCACGTCCGGCGGCACCGTCCGCGCGCCCGACGGCCGCACCGCCGGCTACGGCAGCCTCGCCGAAGCCGCCGCCGACCCGCACCTGGTCGTCCTCGGCGCCACCCCCAAGCCCGAGTCGCAGCACACCCTGGTCGGCCGGCCCACCAGCCGCATCGACGCCCGCGCCATGGTCACCGGTCGGCACGAGTACACCCTCGACCTGGACGTGCCCGGCGCCAAGCCCTGCGTGCTGCGCCGCCCGCCCAGCCTCGGCGGCACCGTGCGGTCCGTCGCGAACGCGGCCGCCGTCAAGGCCATGCCCGGTGTGCTCGACGTGGTCACCGTCCCCACCGGGGTCGCCGTGGTCGCCGAGACCTTCGGCCAGGCCCTCGACGCTCGGGCCGCCCTCCAGGTCAGCTGGGGCCCCGGGCCCGCCGACCACCTCTCCGACGCGGAGATACGTACGAAACTGCGGGCCGCCACCCCGCCGTTGCTCGTGCCGCCGCTGCTCACCCCGCACGTGGACGCCGAGTTCGACTTCGCCTTCGTCAGCCATGCCCCGCTGGAGACCAACTGCGCGGTCGCCGACGTACGGGAGGACCGCGCCGAGATCTGGTCCGGGCTGAAGTCCCCGATCGTGGCCCGCCAGACCATCGCCGCCGAACTCGGCCTGCCCGTGGACCGGGTGACGGTCCATGTCGTGCAGGCCGGCGGCTCCTTCGGGCGGCGGCTGTTCTTCGACGCCGCGCTCGAGGCGGCCCGGGTCTCGAAGGCCTGCCGCCGGCCGGTGCGGCTGATGTGGACCCGGATCGACGACACCCGGCACGGCCGGATGCGGCCCGCCACCCACCACCGGATCCGCGCCACCTACGCCCTGGGCGAGGTGCTCAGCTTCGAGCACCGGGTGGCGGCCGCCGAAACCGACTTCCGGCACGGCCTCGGCGAGATCATCACCGCCACCGCCGCCAGGCTCCCGCTCGGCATCGGCAACGCCACCCTGGCCCAGACCCTGTTCCTCACCACCGTGAAGTCGCCCTACCACTTCGGTCTCACCACGCAGCTGCTGACCGAGGTCCCGACCGGGATCCCCACCGGCTCCTGGCGCTCGGTGTACTCCGCCAACACCCGCGGCGCCGAGGAGATCATGGTGGACGAACTGGCCGGGCGCCTCGCCAAGGACCCGTACCGGTTCCGCCGGACCTTCCTGAAGACCGACGCCCAGCGCGCCGTGCTGGACCGGGCGGCCGCAGAGGGGGAGTGGGGGCGGGCCATGGAGTCGGGCTGCGCCCAGGGCATCGCCTTCCACGAGGAGTACAAGTCCCGCACCGCCTGCCTGGTGGAGATCGACGCCCGGGACCGCAAGCGGGTCCGGGTCACCAAGGCGGTGGTGGTCGTGGACGTCGGCCGGCCGGTCAACCCGCGCGGCCTGGAGGCCCAGATGCTCGGCGGGCTCACCGACGCCATCTCCACCACCCTGCGGGCCGGCCTGCACATCGACAAGGGACTGCCGCTGGAAGGCAGTTACAGCCAGTTCCACTGGGCCCGCCAGCAGGACACCCCGCGCCAGGTGAAGATCATCGTGATGCCGGCCCGGCCGGGAGCCGAGCCGGGCGGCGCCGGTGAACTCGGCGTCCCCGCCGCCGTGGGCGCCATCGCCAACGCCTACGCCCGCGCCACCGGCACCAAGCCCCGCAGCTTCCCCCTCGACTTCGACGTCGACTTCACTCCGTACCCCCGCTAGAGCTGGAGCCCCCACGTGCCGTCGCACACCTTCACCGTCAACGGGCGCAGCGTCACCGTGGACGCGCCCGACGATCTCCCCCTGTTGTGGGTACTGCGCGACCTGCTCGGCATCCGCGGCCCCAAGTACGGCTGCGGGGTGGACGTCTGCAAGGCCTGCACCAGCCACCTCGACGGCTCCGACATCCGGCCCTGCGTGGTGCCGGTGTCCGCCTGCGCGGGGCGTGAGGTGACCACCATCGAGGGCCTGGCGGACGGTGACACGCTGCACCCCGTGCAGGAGGCCTGGCTCGAGCAGGACGTCGCCCAGTGCGGTTTCTGCCAGCCCGGTCAGATCATGGCGGCCGTGGCGCTGCTGAAGCGGACCTCGGAGCCCACCGACGAGGACCTCGACGCCATCGCCAACATCTGCCGCTGCGGCACGTACGTCCGGATCAGGGAGGCGATCCGCAGCGCGGCCGCCCGCATGTGAGGACACGCGGGACGGCCCGCAGGGGCGTGCGTGAGGAGGGACCCCGGTGCTCCCCCGTGAACACCGGGGTCCGACCGCTCGGGCTACAACCTAGGCGCGTGCGCGGCCCGTTGCAGGATTCGTTCTGCCCAGTCGTTCAAGGAGACCGGTATCACAGCGCACAGTGTGCGCCCGGTGGTTGAATGCGCCGACCCGCAGCGAAGGGAACGTGCCATCCAGCCCTGGAACCGCTCCGACGACATCCTCAAGGCCCACCGGCTCGCTCACACCGGCGGTTCGGCCGCGCTGCTGCGCTGGCTGTCGGTCAGGCTCTCCGGCTGGACCGGGGTGCTGGACCCCGGCGGTCCGCCGGCCTGCCCGGAGCCGGAGCTCGCCGCCCGCGCCGCCGCCGAACTGGCCGCCCGGGGCGTCCGGTCGGCCGTACTCGACGGCCCGTCCGCCACCGCCCTGCTGTTCGCGCTCGACGGCGGCAGCGCGCTGGCCGCCGTACTGCCCCGCCCCTACCCGCCGGGGGCGCCCGCCCTGCTCGCCGACACCGCGGTGCCGCTGGCCCTGGTACGGCGCGTCGAGGCGGCCGCGCGGCGCGAGGAGCGGGCACGGCAGGCGGAGACCAGGGCCCGCGAGGCGGTGCTGCACCTGCTGATGAACGGCCGGCTCTCCATCGCCCACCAGATCGCCGAGGCGCTCACCCCCTCGCTGCCCGACCCGATGCGGATGTACGTCGTCGAATGCCGCCCGGGGACCCGCGAGGAAGTGGTCCGGCTGTGCGCCGAACTCACCGGCGGGCGGGCCTGGATCGTCCGCTGCCCGGTGTACGTCCGCCACCTCATCGTGCTGGTGCCCACCGATGTGCCGGCGACCTCCGCGGACTGCGACCCGCTGGCCGGGGCGCTGGCGGCCGCGGCCCGCGACAGTGTGACCGGGGTCAGCGAGGAGACCGGGCTGCGGGACGCCCCGGCCGCCTACACCCAGGCCTTCCACGCCCTCGCCGTGGCCCGCGGCCGGGCGGACCGGTACGCCCGGTTCGGCCCCGGCCCCGAGCTGGCGCTGGCCGCGCACACGGCCGGCGCGGGCTGGGCCGAGGCCCTGCTCGGGCCCCTCCACGGGTACGTGCCCCGGCGCCCGCAGGACCCCGGCGCCCAGGAGCTGCGCGCCACCGCCCACGCCTGGCTGAACTTCACCTCGCACGCCACCCGGCTGCTGAAGATCCACCGGAACACGCTCGCCACCCGGCTGCGGCTGGTGGAGGAGATCCTCGGACTGGACCTGGCCCGGCTGCCCGACCAGGCCTCGCTCTCCCTCGCGCTGCGGCTCACCCCCGGCGGCCCGCCGCCCCGGCCCGCCGACACCGCCGCTGCCTCGCTGGACGAGGTGCTGCGCCATCCGAGCCTGGCCCAGTGGGCGCGCCGCCACCTGCGGCCGCTGACCGGCCCGGACGCGCCGTCCGGCGCCCGCGACACGGTCCGCGTCTGGTTGCGCCACGACGCGCGGCTGGTCCCGGCCGCGGCCGCGCTCGGCATTTCCGTACCGGGCGCACGCAAGCGGCTGACCCGGATCGAGACCCTGCTCGAGCGGTCCCTGCTCCAGTCGCCCAGCGCCCGCCACGACCTGTGGCTCGCACACAGGGCCGAGGAGCTGGGCGTGTGTCACGCCGACTGAAACCGGTCAAATCGGTTGATCATCTCTGAATGAGGCGCATCCACCCGAAACGTGTGCTGGTCGGTGAACCGCTCGACACCGCCCGGCTGGGCGAGACCCTGCTCCCCAAACGGCTGGCCCTGCCGATCTTCTGCAGCGACCCCCTCTCCTCGGTGGCGTACGCGACCGAGGAGATCCTGCTGATCCTCGCGCTCGGCGGGGTGGCCCTGCTCCACCTCGCCTGGTACGCGGCCGCCGCGATCGTGTTCCTGCTGGTGGTGGTCGTCGCCTCCTACCGGCAGACCTGCCACGCGTACCCCGGGGGCGGCGGCGCGTACGTGGTCAGCTCCGAGAACCTCGGCCAGACCGCCGCGCTGACGGCCGCCAGCGCCCTGCTCGTCGACTACGTGCTGACCGTGGCCGTCTCGGTGGTCTCCGGCGTGGCCGCCGTCACCTCCGCCATCCCCGCCCTCTCCGACCACGAAGTCGCCCTGTCCATCGGCTTCGTGATCCTGCTGACGGTGATGAACCTGCGCGGCGTACGCGAGTCGGGGCGGGTGTTCGCGATCCCCACCTACGGGTTCGTCCTCGTCATCTACGTGATGTTCGCGGTCGCCGCGGTCCGGATGGCCACCGGCTCCACCATCCGCGCCGAATCCGCCGAGCTGCCCGTCATCGCGGACGGCACCTACACCGGCCTCGCCCTGGTGCTGCTCGCGATGCGCGCCTTCGCCTCCGGCTGCACCGCGCTCACCGGCGTCGAGGCGATCAGCAACGGCGTCCCCGCCTTCCGGAAGCCCAAGAGCCGCAACGCGGCGACCACCCTGGCCGTCATGGGAGCCCTGTCGGTCACCATGTTCCTCGGGATCACCATCCTCGCCATGGCCTACGAGGTCCATGTCGCCGCCGACCCCACCGAGCTCGGCCTGCCTCCCGGAACGCCCACCTCCACCGCCCTCGCGCAGATCGGCCGCGCCACCTTCGGCGACTGGCACTTCCTCTTCTACCTGCTCCAGGCCGTCACCGCCGGAGTGCTGATCCTCGCCGCCAACACCGCCTTCAACGGCTTCCCGATGCTGGCCTCGATCCTCGCCCGGGACCGGTACGCGCCGCGCCAGCTCTTCAACCGCGGCGACCGGCTCGTCTACTCCAACGGCATCCTGCTGCTGGCGCTCGCCGCCATGGCCCTCATCGTCGCCTTCGACGCCCAGCTGACCCGCCTCATCCAGCTGTACATCATCGGCGTCTTCGTCTCCTTCACCCTGTCCCAGGCGGGCATGGTCCGGCACTGGAAGAGGGAGCTCGCCGACCCCGCCACCCCGGCCGCCGAACGCGTCCACATCCACCGCCGGCGGGCCATCAACGCGGTCGGCGCGGTCATGACCTCGGTGGTCCTCGTCATCGTCCTGGTCACCAAGTTCACGCACGGGGCCTGGCTGGTGGTCATCGCGATGCCGCTGCTCTTCCTCGGCATGAAGGGGGTGCGCCGCCACTACGAGCAGGTCGCCCGGCAGGTCTCGGTCGCCCCCGGAGTCAGACCCAGGCGGCCCGCCCGGCACCACGTGGTCGTCCTGGTGGCCGACGTGCACGCCCCCACCCTCAAGGCCCTGGGCTTCGCCCAGGCCCTGCGCCCGGACACCCTCACCGCGCTCAGCGTCGCGGCGGACGAGGAGGCGGCGGCCCGGCTGCGCGAGGCGTGGGCCGAGCACGATCCGGGGGTGCCGTTGAAGATCCTCCACTCGCCCTACCGGGAGGTGGTCGGCCCGGTCCTGTCGTACGTGCAGGAGCGCGCCGCGGAGGACGGCGAGGACATGCTCTCGGTGGTGATCCCGGAGTACGTGGTGGGCCACTGGTGGGAGCAGCCGCTGCACAACCAGAACGCACTGCGGCTCAAGGCCCGGCTCCTGTTCACCCCGGGGGTCGCGGTGATCGACGTGCCCTATCTGCTGGAATCGGCGACACCCTGAAGGCCTTCACCGTGGCGAAGGCGCTGACGGATTCGGGGGGTCGGCCGGGTCCGCGTGCGGTCGCCCGCTGGACCACCGCCGCGTGCGCCAGCGCCAGTTCCACCACCTGGGCCGGGTCGGACAGGGTGCGGCCGGTCAGCTGCTCCAGCCGGCGCAGCCGGTTGGAGACGGTGTTGCGGTGGCAGAACAGGCGCTGGGCGGCGTGCGTGGTCGAGCCCTGGCAGGCCAGCCAGGTGCCCAGGGTGGTGAGCAGCACCCGGCAGTCCTCGGCGGGCAGTGCCAGCACCGGTCCGAGCACCACCTGCCGCAGCCGGTCCGCGAGTTCGCCCTGCGCGGCCACCAGCGCCGCCGGCAGCGCCTCGTCCAGCAGTGCCGTCCGCGGGGCCGGCGCCCCGGCCGCCGTACGGAGGGCCAGCCCGGCCAGCCACCGGGCCCGGGCGAGCCCGGTCGGCGTCTCGGTCACCGGGCTCACCCCGGCCCGCACACCGAGCGGCGCCAGCAACTCCCGTACGGCGTCCAGCGGATGACCGCCCAGGTCCACCAGCCCGGTCTCCCCGTCGGCCCGGATCCGCCACAGCACCCGGGGGCCGTCCGGCCCGGCCTGCGGTTCGGCTCCGGAGCCGGCCCCGGAGCCCGGCCCCAGCACCACCACCGCGAACCGGCCCCGCTCCGGCAGGCCCAGCTGCGCCGCCGCCTCGGACACCAGCCCGCGCGCCGCCCCGGTGCCGTCCAGCAGTGCGTCCAGCAGGGCCGCGCGGCGCTCCCGGTCCCGGGCGCCGCGGGCCGCCTCGGTGTGCCGGTAGGCCTCGGCGACGGCGTCCGTCAGCTGGTCCAGTACGTCCCACAGCACGGCCGCGGCCGGCAGCAGCCGGGCCGGCCCGGACCGGTCGTGCGCGGCCGCCGCCTCGGTCAGGGCCTGCCAGAGCAGCCGGCCGCCGTGCCGGTAGGTGCGCAGCAGCGAGGTGAGCGGCAGCCCCTGCTCGGCGCGGAGCACCCCGGTGGCCCGGGCGTCGGCGAGGTCCACGGGGAGGCCGCGGATGCTGCGGACCAGGCCGTCTGCGGCCTGGCGGAGGTTGTGGTGGATCCGCTCGCGCAGTTCGGCCCGTCCGAGCAGCGCGGCGTACGCGGGATCCTCGGCCAGGGTGCGGTCCGCCAGCCGGTCCGCGGCGGCGGCGATCCGCCGGTCCAGGTCCTCGCGTATCTCCTCGATGATCCTCTCCATGGCGCGCAGCGTGTCACGGGGACGGGCCGATGGGGAGGGGCCCGGAGTCCGCGCGGCGGGCGATCGGGCGTATGCCGACGCACCGAATCACTGCAGGTGCAGTACTCTGCCCGATGTCGAACGTTCCATGTCCGATGTCCGATGTCCTCATCTCACCGCCAGGGGCCCGCCATGCGCCAGAACCCGGAGCGCCGCGCCGCGCTGCTCGACGCCGCCATCGAAGTCCTCGCCCGCGAGGGATCCCGCGGACTGACCCTGCGGGCCGTGGACAAGGAGGCCGGAGTCCCGACCGGTACCGCCTCCAACTACTTCGCCAACCGCGCCCAGCTGCTCGGCCAGATCCTGCGCCGCACCCGCGAACGCCTGGTCCCGGACGAGGGCGTGCTCACCGGGCCGCTGGACACCGCCACCCTGCTGCGGGACCTCCTCGCCCGGATGCGGCGTGAGCGCAGCGTGCACATCGCCATGCTGGAGCTCCGCCTGGAGGGCACCCGGCGGCCCGAACTCCAGGAGGAGCTCGCCCGGTTCCAGGGCGCCGAACTCGAGGCCAACGTGGCCTTCCACCTGGAATCCGGCCTGCCGGGGGACCGGACCGGCGTGGTGCTGCTCTACCTCGCCATGCTCGGGCTGATCGTGGACGACCTGACCGTGCCCGAGCTGCTGGCCCCCTACCCGGTGGAGGGGCTGATGGACGCCATGGTGGAACGGCTGCTGCCGGAACGGCCCGAGGGCCGGCCTACCCCTTGACCGGATCCGTATCCGTATCCGGATCCGGGCCCGGGCCGGCCGTGCGGCGGAGCGTTCGGGCCGTGCCGGCCAGGATGAGCGGTACCGTCACCGCAGTCAGGCCCGCCCCCGCGGCCAGTGCCACCGGCACGCCCGTGCCCATCGAGGCGGCCACGCCCGAGAACACCGCCAGCATGAGCAGGGTGAGCATCGGGAACATGAGCAGCCACAGCATCCTGCGCGTCGAGCAGCCGTCCCGGTCACCCTCGGCGTAGGTGCCGGCGAAGTCCCGTGCTCCGGCCCTGCCTTCCGGTACGGCGACCAGCAGCTGCCGGCCGCCAGTCGGTGGTCATGGCGTCAGCCTGCATCACGGCGCGGCATTCGGCGCGGCCGACCCCGGAAGCCGTCGCTCCGTCGAAGTCGCCCTCGGACGCAGGTCGATCGGGGGTGGTCAGCCCAGGCCCGACTCGCCCGCGTCGTGCACCAGCAGGGCGATCTGGACCCGGTTGTTCAGGTCCAGCTTGGTGAGGATCCGCGAGACGTGGGTCTTCACGGTCGGGAGCGACAGGTACAGCTCGCGCGCGATCTCCGCGTTGGAGCGGCCCTGCCCGACGGCCAGTGCGACCTCCCGCTCCCGGCCGGCCAGCAGGGCGAGCCGGGCCCGGGCGGCCTCGGCCCGGGAGTCGACGCCGGTCTGGCCCGCCACCCGGTCGATCAGCGCCTGGGTGACCGCCGGGGACAGCACCGGCTCGCCGGCCATCACCTTCCGTATCGCCGTGACGATCTCCTGCGGCGGGGTGTCCTTCAGCAGGAACCCGGCGGCCCCGGCGCGCAGGGCGCGCAGTACGTGCTCGTCCGTGTTGAAGGTGGTCAGCACGATCACCTCGGGCGCCCCGGGCCGCGCGCGCAGCGCCTCGGTCGCGGCCAGTCCGTCCGTGCCGGGCATCCGGATGTCCATCAGCACCACGTCGGGGGCGTGCGCCGCGACCAGCGCGGGCACCTCCGCCCCGTCGGCCGCCTCGCCCACCACCTGCAGGTCCGGCGCCCCGCCGAGCATCAGACGCAGCCCCGCCCGCACGATCGGGTCGTCGTCCACCAGCAGCAGCCGGATCACGGGCACCTCACAGTTCTGGGTCGGCCGGCCCCCAGGGTAGCCAGGCCGCGACCCGGAACTCCCCGCCGTCCACCCCGTACTCCAGCCGGCCCCCGGCCAGCCGGGCCCGTTCCCCCAGCCCGAGCAGCCCCTGCCCGCCCGACGCCCCGCCCGATGGCACGGCCGATGCCGATGCCGGGAGGGTCGGCTCCCTGCCGGCCGTGCCGGCAACCGTGTTGCCGACCTCGACGGTGAGGCCGGAGCCCGGGCCGCCCGTCAGCGAGAGCCCGACCAGCTCGCCCGGTGCGTGCTTGCGCGCGTTCGTCAGGGCCTCCTGCACGATCCGGTACGCCGTCCGGCCGACCGCGGGGGAGGGCGCCGGCCCGTCCTGCGGCAGCAGGTCGCAGACGATCCGCATGCCCGCCGCCCGGGACTCCGCCACCAACTGCGCCACATCGGCCAGGCCCGGCTGCGGACGGTCCCCGAACTCCCCGGCCGGGGCCCGCAGTACGCCCAGCACCCCGCGCAGGTCCTGCAGCGCCAGGTGCGCGTTCTGCCGGATGACACCGGCCGCGCGCCCGATCTCGTCCCGGGGTGCACCCGGGTTGAACTCCAGCGCACCCGCGTGCACGCTCAGCAGCGACAGCCGGTGCCCCAGGACGTCGTGCATCTCGCGGGCGATCTCCTCGCGGGCCAGCTGCTGCGCCCGCTCCGCCCGCAGCGCCGCGTCCGCCTCCGCGAGCTCCGCCCGCTCCCGCAGCGAGTCGATCAACTGCCGCCGGGACCGCCGGTACAGGCCCCAGCCGATCGCCCCCGCGACCAGCGCGAAATAGGTCACCGCCGAACCCGCCCGGTCCTCCGTCAGCTCCGGCAGGTTCGTCAGGAACACCGGCAGCGGGGCGAAGGCCACCGCCGTGACCCAGGCCGTCACCCGCCACGGGCGGGTCGCCGCCACCGTGAACACCGCCACCAGGGCGGGCCCGGTGAGGTAGTGCCCGATGCTGCCCGCCAGCAGCAGGACGACGGCCAGCTGGACCGGCCACCGCCGCCGCAGGAACACCGCGGCACAGCCCAGAGCGCCGGCCAGCTGGTCGGCGGTCCGCCAGCCGGGCCCCGGGTCCCCAGCGACGGGCACGGACTCCGCGGTGACGATCGCGAAGCAGACCGCGAAGAGGAACATTCCCAGGTCGGCGGCCCAGTCGCGGCGGGTCCGGTGGATGGTGCGCATGCTCCGGAATCTACGCCGGGCGGGCCGGCCGGGGCGCGCCTGCTCCCCGGCCGGATACTTAAGTACGACAGGCCGGCCCCCGGCCGCCGACCTTGGTCGCCCCACCGCCACCGGAAGTCCGACGCCGGGCGGCCCCGGCCCTGCCTACGGTCGGGCCATGACTTCCTCCAGCCCGCTCAAGGGCCTGTCCGGCATCCTCGGCTTCGTTCTCATCCTCGGCGGCGCCTTCGGCCTGCTGCACGAATGGTTCGGCTGGATCCGCTTCTTCGGCTTCGTCCGCTTCCTCGTCCCTTCGGGCCACGAGGTCTTCGGCTACGCCGTGATGATCGTCCTCGGCCTGGCGGTCGGCGCCGCCGGGGACCTGGTCGGCCGGCGAAGCCGCGGCTGAGTTGATCTTATGCTCAGGTTTACGCGAGTCCGCTGGTTTTGAGGCGGTTGAGGGACTTTGATGGGGGTTGGCAGGCCTCGTACAGGAGCAGGGGGAGTACTCATGGGCATTGATCGCCAGGGCGACCTCAAGGACAAGGACAGCGCACCCACCCTCATCGGCTCCGTGCAGCGGGCGCTGCGCCTGGTGGAGGCGATGTACGCGGAGGGCGGGGCGACGGCCAAGCGGCTCGCGCGGCTGACGGGCATTCCGCTTCCGACCGTGTACCACCTGTTGCGTACGCTGACCCACGAGGGCTATGTCCAGCGGGAGGGCGGGGCGTTCCGGTTGGCGGACGATCTTCCGCTCCCAACGTGATCTCGCCTATGCGGATTCGGCCAATCCAAGTCGCCTTCCGTGCATGTTCCGTTGGAAAATGCCAGAACCCCCTTCCGCAGTGTGGAACTTGAGTAAGTTCCTCTCTGTCGCCGCCGTACGACTGTGCGCTACGGACATCTGGCCGGGAGGGGAGCCCGCGTGCCCGGGATCGACGAATGCCTGCTCGAAGCCATGGCGCTGCCCGGTGCCCGCGGCGCCGCGCTGGTGGACTGGAGCAGCGGGCTGGCCCTCGGCACGGTGGGGGAGTCGCCCGTCGGCGACCACGAGACGACCGCGGCCGAGACCGCCGAACTGGCCAGGGCAGCGGCCGAGTACGAGTCCTTCGCGGCAGCGGGTCCGCCGGAGCCGCCCGGGCGGGCGGGCCGGACGGACCAGGCGGGCCAGGCGGGCCGGGCGGAACAGGAGAAGCAGGCCGCCGCGGCCGGACCGCCCGTCGAGGACCTGATCGTCACCACCCGCAGCGGCTACCACATCCTCCGGTTCGTCGAGACGAGCTTCGACAGCAGCGTCTTCCTCCACCTGTGGCTCGACCGCACCGACGGAAACCTCGCCCTCGCCCGCCTGAAACTCCGGGTCCTGGCCGAGGGGCTGGTGCTGAGATGACCGGCACCCCGCTCGCCGCCCACGATCCCGCCGTGGTCTCCCCGCTGCTCACCCGGCTCGCCGCCGAGCGCGCCACCGGCGCCCTGCTGCGCGACCGCGGCACCCTCTTCCTGGAGGACGGCCGGATCGTGCACGCCGAGAGCCCGGCCACCCCGGGCCTGGACGTGCTCCTCACCATCGGCGGCGGCCTCACCCCCGAGCGCTGGCGGGAGGCCGTGGACCGGGCCGGGTCCCGCCGCCAGGTGGCCCGCTTCCTCGTCGACAGCGGCGGGCTGGCCGGCGGGGAACTGGAGATCTGCCACCTCGCCGCCATGTACGACGCGGCCTTCTTCGCCCTCGAACCCGGCTCCGGCCCCTCCCGGTTCCGGCGCGGCGCCACGCACTGGATCGGCTCCGTCCACTCCGTCCCGGCCGCCGCAGTCGAGCGGGAGACCCGGCGGCGCCGCGAACTGCTCGACGCGGTCTGGCCCTACCCGGCCCTGGACACCGCCCCCGTGGTGCCCCGCCCGGCCGCCCCCGGCCAGACGGTCACCAGCCGCCAGCGCGTCCTGCTCCGCCACGCGGACGGCATACGCACCCCCGCCGCACTCGCGTGGACCCTGGGCCGGCCCGCCTTCCACACCCTGCTCGACGTACGCCGCCTCGCCGCGGCCGGACTGGTCGAGACCCCGCACGCGCCCGCCCCCCGGCCGGCCGCGGCCCCCCTGCCCGACTGGGTCACCCAGGCCCAGACCCCGGACGTGGCCCTGCTCCGCCGGTTACGCGACGCACTGGAGGCAAGCCTGTGAGGCTCCCGCTGCGCCCGCGCGCGGACCGGCGCCAGCCCGAAAGGAGAACGGTGATGGTGCCTGCCGAAGCCGAAGCCGAGATACTCGCCGAACTCCGGCGGCTGCGGGCCCGGGTCCCCCAGCTCACCGGCGCCCTAGCAGCCAGCGCCGACGGCCTGGTGCTGGCCCAGGACACCGCCGCCACCGAGGCCGAAGCCGTGGCCGCACTGACCGCCGCCGCCCTCGGCGTCGCCCAGCGGCTCGCGGACACCACCGGCCAGGGCGGCTTCCGGGAACTCCTGGTCCGCGGCGAAAACGGCTACGTCGCCACCTACGCCGCCGGCGAGACGGCCGTCCTGACCCTGATCGCGGAGCCCCGCGCCAACGTCGGCCGCCTCCATCTGGAGGCCCGCCGCTCCAGCCTCCACATCGCCGAGCTCATCGACGAAACCCTCGGCCGCCGGGGTCCCGGCGGCCGTTCCTGAGCACGCCCCTTTGAAAACGCCCCCTTCCGAAAGGCAGAACCCTCATGGCCAACGTGGACACCGTCCTCAAGGAAGCCACCACCACCATCGACGGCGCCCTCGGGGCCGCCCTGGTCGACTACGGCAGCGGCATGGCCCTCGGCACGGCCGGCGGCGGCAAGGACTTCGACCTGAGCGTCGCCGCGGCAGGCAACACCGACGTCGTCCGGGCGAAGGTCCGTACGATGGAGCTGCTCAACCTCCAGGACGAGATCGAGGACATCCTGATCACCCTCGGCTCCCAGTACCACCTGATCCGGCTCCTCAGGGGCCGCGGCGCCCAGGGGCTGTTCCTGTACCTGGCCCTGGACAAGCAGCGCGCGAACCTCGCGATGGCCCGACACCAGCTGAAGAAGATCGAGGCGGGCCTGGAGGTCTGACGGCCCCGTCTTCGACGGAGCTGTCACCAGCGGGTCACAGTCCGGCGGCGGGTGGCTTAAATCTGGCCGCCCGCCCCGCCGACCTGCAGCTATATGCACCTTTCGTCCGGACTTCACAAAGTCATTACCACGTAAGATGTTGTACTTAGCTGATCATTGACTGACAAAATCCGCTGGAGAGCCCCCACCCCATGTCCCCGCGCCTGAGCATCGTCGTCCCCGTCTACAACGTCGAGCTCTATCTCGACGAGTGCCTGGAGTCCCTCGCCGCCCAGACGTTCCGTGACTTCGAGGTCGTCATGGTCGACGACGGGTCGACCGACGCCAGCGCCGTCATCGCGAAGGCCTTCGCCGCGAAGGACAAGCGGTTCCGCCTGGTCATGCAGGAGAACGCGGGTCTCGGCGCCGCCCGCAACGTCGGCGCCCGGCACATCTGTGCGGACAGCGAGTTCCTGGCCTTCGTCGACAGCGACGACACCATGCCGGACAACGCCTACCAGCTGATGATCGACTCCCTGGACGAGACGGGCTCCGACTTCGTCGCGGGCAACGTGCTGCGCTTCCGCTCCGTCGGCATGAACCAGTCCTGGGGGCACAAGGCGCCGTTCGCCAAGACCCGGCTGAAGACCCACATCTCCAAGTTCGCGCCGCTGGTCACCGACCGCACCGCCTGGAACAAGGTCTACCGCCGCACCTTCTGGGACGCGCACTCCTTCCAGTACCCGGAGGGCATCCTCTACGAGGACGCCCCGGTCAGCATCCCCGCGCACTACTTCGCCGACAGCGTGGACATCCTCAGCGACGTCGTCTACCACTGGCGGGTCCGGGAGACCGGCGAGCGCTCCATCACCCAGCGCTCCACCGACCCCGTCTCCCTCACCGACCGCGTCACCTCCGTCCGCCTGGTCCGCGAGGCCCTGCAGGGCAAGGAGGGCGCCGTCTACGCCAAGTACCTCCGCGAGTACGACCACAACGTGCTGGTCGAAGAACTCCCGCTGATCTACAAGTACGTGCCGGAGGGCGGCGAGGACTTCCGGGCCGCGTTCGTCCGGGACGTCGGCGGCCTGGTCCGCGAGATCGGCTCCCAGGGCTGGGCCGACCTGACCGTCGGCGACCGCCTCAAGGCCTACTTCGCCCGCGAAGGCCGCGTCGAGGACTTCATCGCCCTGCTCGAGCACCAGGAGGACTTCTCCTGGAGCATCCCGGTCAAGGGCTTCGCCCGCCCGCAGGCCGACTACCCCTTCCTCCAGGGCCGCCCGCCGGTGCCCGCCTCCCTGCTCGCCGTCGGCCGCAAGGAGCGCCGCCTGGTCAGCGGACTGGAGACGGTCAAGTGGTCCGACGGCAAGCTGCTGCTGCGCGGCTGGGGCTTCCCCGGCCAGCTCGGCGCCGAGAGCCGCCTCCGCTCCCGCAAGAAGCTCGTCTTCCGCGAGAAGGGCCAGCGCCGCAAGGTCGTCGTCGGTGCCCGTACGGTCGCCAACCCGGTGGTCAGCGCCAACCACGCGCACCTCGCGCTCCGCCACGCCGACTGGGCCGGCTTCACCGCCGTCCTCGACCCCACCGCCTTCCAGCAGGGCGGCGAGTGGCAGGACGGCGTCTGGAACGCCTCCATCGTCGTCAAGGACGTCGCCATCCCCTACCAGGCGCGGCTCAAGGGCGGCGACCACGACAGCGCCCAGGCCCCGCCGTCCCACTGGGTCGACCAGGACGTCCGGATCGTCGCCTCCACCGCCGGCAACTCCCTCTCCCTGAAGGTGGAGAACGTCAAGGCCCGCGTCCTGGACGTGCGCGCCCTGGACGCCGAGGCCTTCGAGGTCGGCGGCGAGCTCGCGCAGAACCCCGGTGAGGGCACCACCCTGCGGGCCGAGCACCAGACCACCGGTACCGTCCTCACCTTCCCGCTGGAGCTCGGCGCCCTCGCCGGCAACGGCCGCACCCCGTTCACCGCCCGGGTCCCGCTCGCCGGCCTGGCCGCCGTACCCGACCGCGAGGTCGAGCCCGGCCACTGGACCCCCGAGCCGTGGACCCTCTGCATCGAGAAGGGCGACGGCACCCGCCTGGACCTCGCGCACGACGAGCGCGGCGGCTTCAACGGCCTGGTCCTGCCCGTCCCCGGCGAGACCGCCGGCCGCTCCCTGTTCGTCAAGCGCACCGCGGTCGGCTTCCTGCAGTTCTCCATGCAGCCCTCGCCGCCGCTGGTCGACCGGGCGAGCGCCGACAACGGCGTCTTCACCCTCGGCGGCGTCTTCCACAAGCCCGTCGACGAGGAGTACGAGCTCGTCCTGCACAACTGGCGCGGCGAGGAGTACAGCTACCCGGTCAGCACCGCCGACGGCCGCTTCGAGGCCGTCTTCAAGCCGGTCCTGCCCGAGCCGTTCGCCGGGAAGACCACCCTCCCCGAGGGCCGCTGGTGGCCGACCCTGCGCCCGATGAGCGAGGCCGGCACCACCGCCGGACTGCTCGGCGTCGACCGCGGCGCCCCCGTCCAGATGATCGCCCCCGCGCTGGGCACCGGCCCGGTCACGGCCACCGTCGACGGCCGCCGGATGCGGGTCGAGGCCCGCTTCTTCGACCGGATGGCCCTGGTCGCCGACCCGCTGCGCACCCCGCGCGACCGCGCCCGGTTCCACCAGCGCATCATGCGCGACGAGACCTACCCGCAGCTGCGCACGGCGCCGCTGCGCGACGTGGTCGTGTACTCCACCTTCCAGGGCAACGGGGCCGGCGACTCCCCGCTCGCCATCCACCGCGAGCTGGTCCGCCGCGGCGAGAAGCTGGAGCACGTCTGGCTGGTCAACGACGGCCGCGCCGAGGTTCCCGCCTCCGCCCGCGCCGTGGACCCGGCCTCCCACGAGGCCTGGGAGCTGCTGGCCCGCGCCAGGTACTTCGTGACCAACGACAGCGTCCCCGGCTGGTTCCGGCGCCGCGAGGGCCAGACCGTCGTGCAGACCTGGCACGGCACCCCGCTCAAGCAGATCGGCCACGACTACATCCACGACTACTACACCAGCCCCGGTGTCCTGGAGTCGCTGGAGCACGACAGCGCCCAGTGGACCCTGCTCGCCTCCCCGAGCAGCTTCGCCACTCCCGTGCTCAAGCGCGCCCTCGGCTTCCAGGGCGAGGTGCTGGAGGTCGGCAGCCCGCGCACCGACGTCCTGGTCAACCGGGACGAGGCCCGCGCCGCGGAGGTCCGCCGCCGGCTCGGTCTGCCGGAGGGCAAGAAGGTCGTCCTGTACGCCCCGACCTGGCGCGAGAACCGCGAGGCGTGGAGCGGCGGCTACAAGCTGGACCTGCGGATCGACCTGGACGCGGCCCGTCGCGAGCTCGGCGAGGACCACGTTCTGCTGGTCCGCGGCCACTACCGGGTCAACGAGCAGGTCCGCGACGCCGTCCGGGACGGTTTCGTGGTGGACGTCTCCCGCTGGCCCGACGCCGCCGACCTGCTGCTCGTCGCCGACGTCCTGATCAGCGACTACTCCTCGGTGCTGTGCGACTTCTCGCTCACCGACAAGCCGATCCTGCTGTTCACGTACGACCTGGCGCACTACCGCGACACCCTGCGCGGATTCACCTTCGACTACGAGGACAAGGCCCCGGGCCCGCTGCTCGAGGACTCGGAGAGCCTGATCGCGGCGGTGCGCAACGCCGATGCGCTGGGCGCGGAGTACGCGCAGGCGCGGGCCGCCTTCCGGGCGGAGTTCGCCGACCTGGACCGCGGCGACGCCGCCGCCAAGGTCGTCGACCGGATGCTCGGGAAGTAGGCCGAACGAGTGCTTCCGCCAGTCCGGCCCCGGGCCACCGATGAATTTCGGGCCCGGGGCCGGTCTGTATGGGCGAGAAGGTCCCCCACTCGCCAGGAGGCAGTCATGAGCGGCAGCGGCTTCACCACGTGCCTGTGGTTCGACGGCAACGCCGAGGAGGCGGCCGCGTACTACGTCTCGGTGTTCAAGGACGGCAGGATCGGCCGGACCGCCCGCTACACCGAGGCCGGCCCCGGCCCGGCCGGATCGGTCATGGTCGTCGAGTTCGAGATCAACGGGCAGAAGTTCGTCGGCCTGAACGGCGGCCCCGACTTCACCTTCAACGAGGCCATCTCGTTCCAGATCCACTGCGCCGACGAGGCGGAGGTCGACTACTACTGGGACGCGCTGACCGCGGACGGCGGTCAGGAGGTTGCCTGCGGCTGGGTGAAGGACAGGTTCGGGGTGTCCTGGCAGGTCGTCCCGGCCGGGGCGATCGAGCTGGTCAGCGACCCGGACCCGGAGCGGGCCGCCCGGGCCACCAAGGCCATGATGACGATGAAGAAGCTGGACGTGGCGGCCATGCGGAAGGCCGCCGACGGCGGCTGACGCGGCCGACGGCGGTTGACGCGGCTGACGGGCCTGCCGCGGGTGACGAGCCTGGACTCGTGGGGGGAGCCCCGCCGATCGGGCCGGCCCGCCCGGCATCACCCTTCGGCGGCGATCCGCCGCAGCAGCTTCGGCAGCGCCGTACCGATCGGTTCCCGTACGACCTCCTCGGCGAGCGGATCGTACGGGGTCTCCTCGGCGTTGACGATGATCAGCCGGGCGCCGTGCTCGGCGGCGATCCCGGCCAGCGAGGCGGCCGGCTGCACCTGGAGGGTGGTGCCCACGGCGATGAAGATCTGGCAGCCCTTCGCCACCGCCATGGCCTGGGCGAGCACCTGGGGGTCCAGCCGTTCGCCGAACATGACGGTGGCCGACTTCAGGATCCCGCCGCAGGCCAGGCAGGCCGGATCCGGGTCGCCGGCGGTGACCCGGGCCAGTGCCTCGGCCATGGCGGACCGGACGTGGCAGCGGGTGCACACCACCGCCCGGGCGGTGCCGTGCAGTTCGAAGACCTTGCGGTCGGGGAGTCCGGCGAGCTGGTGCAGCCCGTCCACGTTCTGGGTGAGGACCCGGACCGGGGTTCCGCCGCGCTCCAGCTCGGCCACGGCGAAGTGCGCGGCATTGGGCCGGGCGGCCAAGGCGCCGACTTCTACGCGCATCTGCCAGGAGCGCCGGCGGATCTCGGGGTCGGCCATGTAGTACTCGTACGTGACGAGTTTTTCGGCCTCGGGGTCGCGCCGCCACAGGCCGTTCGGGCCCCGGTAGTCCGGAATCCCGGAGTCCGTGGACATTCCGGCCCCACTGAGCAATGCGACGAGCGGCTTTCCCATGCGGCGACTCTACGAAGCGCCGCCCGGCCCGGCCAGCGGATTTATCGCGCCGCGACGACCAGGGCCGCTGCCGCCGCCCAGACCAGCCCGGCCGCGACCAGCAGCGCCTGGACTTCGCGGCCGTCCGTGGCGATGCGCGCGGTCAGACCGAGCGTCCCCGCCGTTCCCGCCAGCAGTCCGAGGGCCGCGGCGAGCAGCCCGGGCAGCGGCACCAGCAGCACGGCGGCCACCGCGGGGCCGGCACCGCCGGCCAGCGCCAGCCCGTAGAACACCATCGCGACGTGCCGCGCCGCACGACTCTCGACGAGCACCGCGCCCCCCTGCCTGCTGTCCGAACCGCCCACCGTTCCGCGCTGGGATCATGCCTCACGGGTGCGGGGTCTAATCGGGCGAAGTGCAACGAAGCGGAGCCCCGAGTCGGTGGCAGGGGCGGAGTGGAAGGGGATCCTGAGTACGGGTACTCAGGAGTCCCGCCCGCCCCGTTGGCATAATCGGCCGTCCGTCCTGCCCGTCCGGTCCTTTGGAGAACCGCGTGATACGCCGCCGCCCCGCCCCGACCGCCGCCGTCGCCGTACTCGCCGCGGGCGTGCTCACGCTGACGGCCTGCGGCACCACCAAGACGACGACCGGGCAGCCCGGGGCGGCCGGGTCCGGAGCGGCCTCCGCCTCCGCCTCCGCCAAGCCCGATTACGTGGCGGCGGCCGAGGCGTCCGCGGCCGCCGAACAGCAACGCCACGACGCGAAGTTCCCCGACATCGTCGCCCGTTGCAAGGACGCCGCCGCGACGGCCGGTCCTTCCACCGCAGCCACGTCGAGCCGTTCCATGGATCCCGAAGCGGCCAAGTACGCGGAGAACCACGCCTACAAGACCAAGGGCGAGCTGAGCCCGGAGGCCGAGTGCAAGGGCCGGGCGCACGCCGCCCGCATCGCCAAGGCCCTGTCCGGCGCGGGGAAGACCACCCCGGCCACCGAGGCAGACCTCGCCAAGTCCCTGGAGAAGCTCGGCTACCCGAGCGCGCAGGACGAGGTGTACCGGGACGGCGGCAACCTCGGCTTCGCCTTCTTCGTCCAGGGAACCGGCTCCTGCGTCACCGGCCGGCTGGGCACCCCGCCCAAGGTCGAGGCCCACGGCCCCTACATGGAGGGCGGCTGCCAGGAACCCCGGGGCGGGCACTGAGACTTGGCCGGCGCCGGCCGGATGGTGACCCGGTGACCCGGTGACCCGGTGACCCGGTGACCTGATCCGGTTGCCGTCGGCCTCCGGGTCCGGCCCGTTCTGGTACAACACCCCGCATGACGGGATTCGAGATCACCGGCGCGAGCGCCGCCGACATGGCCCTGTTCCGTGCCTGGGCCGATGACGAGGGCTGGAACCCGGGAGACAGCGACCGGTTCGCGTTCGCCGTGGCCGACCCGGAGGGGTTCCTCATCGGCCAGGTCGACGGCGAACCGGCGGCCTGCATCTCCGCCGTCCGCTACGGCACCGGCTTCGGCTTCATCGGCTTCTACATCGCCCGCCCCGCCTTCCGCGGCCAGGGGTACGGGATCCGGCTCTGGCAGGCCGCCATGGACCGGCTCGACGGCCGGCTCGTCGGCCTCGACGGGGTGGTCGAGCAGCAGGACAACTACCGCAAGTCCGGTTTCCTGCCGGCCTGGAACAACATCCGGTACGAAGGCGTACCGGTGCCGGTGCCGGTGCCGCAGGGCGCCGGAGCCGGCTCCGGTTCCGGAGGTGGTGCGGGGGAGGATTCCGGAACCGGAACCGGAACTACGGGTGCCGCGGACGGTTTCGACCTCGTCGACGCCGCCTCACTGCCCTTCGCCCGGCTCGCCGCCTACGACCGGCGGTTCTTCCCCGAGGCGCGCGACGCCTTCCTGGCCGCCTGGACCGGTCTGCCCGGCCGGACCGGGCTCGCGGCCGTCCGCGACGGCCGGATCGAGGGCCTCGGGGTGATCCGCCCGTGCAGCGGCGCCGCCCGGATCGGACCGCTGTACGCGGCCACGCCGGCCGTTGCCGCCGCGCTGGTCCGGGCTCTCGCCGGCCGGGCGCCGGGCGGCGCCGTGGCACTGGACGTGCCCGACGCCCACCCGGCCGCCGCGGCCCTGATGGCGCAGCTCGGCCTGGCCCCCACCTTCGAGACCGCCCGCATGTACACCGGGCCCGCACCCGAGGTGGACCTGACCGGGCTGTACGGCGTCACCAGCCTCGAACTGGGCTGACCGCCGGTCAGAAGTCGAACACCGTCCCGCTGCCGTGCCGCAGTGCGCACTGGTTGGAGAAGGTGTGCGCGTAGTTGACCAGGCGGCCCTGCCACACTCCCGCCGCGTTCACCGTCACCGGGTCCCATTCCCGGGTGCAGGCGACCTCCTGGCCGTCCTCGGTGATCGCCTCGAACCGGCCCTGCTCCGCACGTAATTCGGCGCAGGCGGCGGCCGGGTCCGGGTGCGTGCCGTCCGGGCCCGGCATACAGGAGAGGGTGACCGCCCGCAGCACCGTCCCGTACGCCGGGTCCTCCCCGGCGGTTATGGACAGCACCAGTGCCGACGGCGCGTACAGGCTGTCCGCACCGGCGGGTGCCGCGCCGGCCGGACCGGACGCGGCCAGCGCGGTGACCGCGGTGAGCGCCATGGCGGCGGACGAAAGCCCCAGGCTGCGTGCGATGGAACGCATTGCGAACACTCCTCGATTGGTTGTGCCGGATAGCGGACACGAGTCTTCCGCACCTTCGGCGTGCGCGCGCGCCACCGGTACCAATTCACGTCACTTTCGGTGACCGCATGTGTGCAGAGTGCGGCGGTGGCGAAGCTTCCACCTGCGGCGCAGCCGAACGGAGATTCGGCCGAACCCCGCCCTGAACCGACCCCGGGGGTAGGGCCTGCCCCACCCCCGGGACTCGGTCCAGGGCTGATGTGCCGGGCGGACGGCGCCGGTTGAGTGGAGGTCATGCGAACCGATGAGATGCACGCGATCCGGCTGCGGGACGTCAGCCGGGTCCACGGGTCCGGGGACCACGCCGTCACCGCCCTCGACCGGGTCTCCCTGGCCTTCCCCCAGGGCACCTTCACCGCCGTCATGGGCCCCTCCGGCTCCGGCAAGTCCACGCTGCTGCAGTGCGCGGCCGGTCTCGACCGGCCCACCGCCGGCACCGTGACCGTCGGCGGCACCGAACTCACCGGGCTCAGCGAGACCCGGCTGACCCTGCTCCGCCGGGACCGGATCGGCTTCGTCTTCCAGGCCTTCAACCTGCTGCCCGCGCTGACGGCCGAACAGAACGTCGCCCTGCCGCTGCTGCTGGCCGGCCGTCGGCCCGCCCGGGCCGAGGTGCGCGAGGTCCTGGAGCGGGTCGGGCTCGGCGCCCGGGCCAAGCACCGGCCCGCCGAGCTGTCCGGCGGGCAGCAACAGCGGGTGGCCCTCGCCCGTGCCCTGATCACCCGCCCCGACGTCCTCTTCGGCGACGAGCCGACCGGAGCCTTGGACTCGCAGACCGGCCGTCAGGTGCTCGGCCTGCTCCGCGGCATGGTCGACACCGACGGGCAGACGGTCGTCATGGTCACCCACGACCCGGTCGCCGCCTCCTACGCGGACCGCGTCGTCTTCCTCGTCGACGGCCGCGTGCACGGCGAACTCGCCGGGACGACCGCCGAGGACATCGCCGCCCGGATGACCCGCCTGGAGTCCGACCCGGACACCCGCCCGATGACCGGTGCGGAGGCCTTCCCGTGCTGACCGTCGCCTTCCACACCCTGCGCGCCCGCTGGACCGCCTTCGCCGGCAGCTTCCTCGCCCTCGCCCTCGGCGTCGGCCTCATCACCGTCATGGGCCTCGGCCTCGCCGCGAGCCTGGACGCCCCCGACCGGCAGCCGCCCGAGCGCTTCGCCCGGGCCCCCGTCGTGGTCCAGGGCACCGGCACCCTCGCCGTGCCCAGCCCGATCGGCGACCGGACCGCACGACTCGCCCACCCGCGGCCGGTCCCGCCCGCCCTGGCCCGGCAACTGGAGGCCCTGGGCCGGGTCGTGGAGGACCGCAGCTTCCCCGTCCGCGCCTCCGGCGCCCCCGCGGACCTCGTCGGCCACCCGTGGTCCACCGCCGCCTTCGCCCCGTACGGGATCCGGCACGGCCGTGCCCCGCAGGCCGACGGCGAGGTCGTCGCCACCGGCGACTGGGCCCGCCCGGGGCAGCGGCTGGACACCGCCCGCGGCCCCGTCACCGTCGTCGGCAGCGCCCCCGGCCTCGGCTTCGAGAACGCCCTCTTCTACCCGGACGCCCAGGCCGCCCGCCTCTCGCCCGCCATCGACCGGCTCGTCGTCACCGCCGACCCGGCAGCCGTCCGGGCCGCGGCCGGCCCCGGCCTGCAGGTGCTCACCGGGCCCGACCGCCGGTACGCCGACCCCGACCCGGAGCGCGACGGCGAAGCCCTGGTCGCGGTGAACGCCCTGCTCGGCACGGCCGGCGGAGTCACCGGTTTCGTCTCGGTCTTCGTCGTCGCCTCCACCTTCGCCTTCGCGGTCGCCCAGCGCCGCCGGGAGTTCGCGCTGCTGCGCACCGCGGGAGCCACCCCGCCGCAGATCCGCCGGATGGTCCTGGCCGAGGCCCTGCTCGTCGGCGTGCTCGCCTCGGCGGCCGGCTGCCTGCTCGGCGGCGCCGCGGCCCCGACCCTGGCCCGGTTCCTGGCGGACGACGGGATCGCACCGCACTGGTTCGCCATCGGCGACCACACCTGGCCCTACCACCTGGCCTTCTGGACGGGAGTGCCGGTCTCCCTCGCCGGGGCCGCCGCCGCCTCCTGGCGGGCCGGCCGGGTAGGCCCCGCCGAGGCGCTGCGCGAAGCCGCCGTCGAGACCGGGACCATGACCCGGGGCCGCTGGGCCGGCGGAGCCGTCCTGCTCGCCACCGGACTCGGCCTGCTCGTCCACGCCCTGCTCACCGACCCCGCCGACCTGCTGCACCGCAAGACCTACACCAGCCGCCCCATGCTGCTGATCGTGGCCTTCGCGCTGCTGGCTCCCGTGCTGGTCCGGCCGCTGACCCGGCTGCTCGCCTGGCTGCCGGCCCGGCTGCCGGGCGCCGGCGGGATGCTGGTCCGGGAGAACGCGGCCGCCGGGGTCCGGCGGACCGCCGCCGTCGCCGCTCCCGTGCTCGTCACGGTCGCCCTGGCCGGCTCCCTGCTCGGTACCACCGAAACCCTGGCCGGGGCGAAGTCGGCCGAGATCCGCCGCCAGACCACCGCCGACTACGTGGTGACGGGCGGCACCGGCCTCGACGCGGCCACCGTGGACCGGCTGCGCGCCGTCGCCGGCGCCCGGGTGTCCGCCACCGCCCGCACCGCCGTGTACACCCTGGAGGACGGGGTCGCGCTGATCCGCTCCGACGCCCGCGCCGCCGATCCGGCGGGCCTGGCCCGGACGGCCGCCCTTCCCGTGGTGGCGGGCCGGGCCGCCGACCTCGACGACGACTCGATCATCGTCAACGAGGAATGGGCCCGGAAGACCGTCGGCACCCGGGTCGAGGTCTGGCTCGGCGACGGTACCCGCAGATCCCTGCGGATCGCCGCCGTCATGAGCACCGGCACCGGCAACAACGGGGCGTACGTCACCCCGGCGAACGCGCCCGGCGCCGCGGTCGACCGTGTCGACGTGAAGCTTGCCTCCGGCGCGGACCGGGCGGCGGTGGGCGCGGCCCTGGCCCGCGCCGCCGGCCCGGCCGGCGCCTCGGTCCTCACCCGGGACCAGTGGGTCCGGGCGGCCTCCCCGCAGACCAAGCGCACCACCCGGATGGGCTTCGTCCTGGTCCTCGGCATCGCCCTGCTGTACACCGGCATCGCCCTGGCCAACACCATGGTGATGGCCACCGCCGACCGCATCCGCGAGCTGGCGGCGCTGCGGCTGGCCGGGGCCACCCGGCGGCAGGTGCTGCGGCTGGTGGCGGGGGAGTCGCTCATGGTGGTGACGGTCGGCGCGGTGACGGGGGCCCTGGTCGCCGCCCTGAACCTGTTCGGCCTGTGGGGTGCGCTCGGACTCCTGGACGCTCCGGCCGCGGTCGCCGTCCCCTGGGACGCCCTCGGGGCCGTGGTGGGCGCCTGCGCGGCGGCCGCGGTGCTCGCCGCGGTGGTCCCGGCGTGGCTGGCGCTGCGGCGCGGGACGGCCGGGCCGGCGGGCGTACGGGACCGGCGCCGGGAGGGCCGGCGGCTCTGCCGCCGGCCCGGTGCCCCTCGTCCGCTCAGATGAGATGGCCGGTACGGGGAACGTACAGGTCGAGCAGCCGGGTCCGGGTCTGCTGCAGCCGGTGTGCGAGCACCCGCCCCACCCAGTGTCCGAGGGCGGACCCGAAGGCGGGATCGGCGTCCATCAGCATCCGTACGTTCGCCGCGTCGAACTCGTAGGACCGCACCGGGGTCATCGCCTGGGCGCCGAGCTGCCAGACGTACGGCGGGAACAGCCAGGACCAGCCGACCAGCTCTCCCGGTCCGAGGCTCTCGATGACGGCCGGGCGGCGGCCGGGCACCGGCAGCTCCAGGGTGACCGTGCCGGACCGGACGATCCAGAAGGCGTCGGCCGGGGCACCTTCGTCGAAGATGCGGGCGTTCTCGGGGAAATTCACCTCACGGGCCAGGCTCATCAGGCGCCCGCGGTGGTCGGCCGACAGGACGGCGGCGATGCGTATGGGGGAAGGTGTGCTCACGACGGCCTCCGATCAGGGCCCCCCGTACCACCAGTGTCCGCTGCCGGACGGAAGAAACCCCTCCCCGGGAACGATTCAGTCCTCCGCCTGGGCTTCCAGGCAGGCGAGCTCCATGGAGTCGAGCACGGCCTCGTAGCTGCGCCGGCTGAGCTCGGCGACGTTCTCTATCTGCGCGGTGGCCCATGCGGACAGGGTCATGACCAGCACCCGGAGACCGTCCGGGCCGTGCTCGGCCAGCACGGCGTCGGCCAGCGCCATGGCTCCTTCGGGGACCCGCTCGGGTGGCTCCAGGCCGACCAGTTCGCGCAGCAGCCCGATGGTCCGACGTGAGATCTCCGGCGTGATCCTGGCCAGCCGGAGGTCCTCCTCCTCATCCATCCACCCGCCTCCTTCCCACCCCGCGGTCGTCTTCCCCGCACGGTAGAGCCCCCCACGCCCCGAGGTGGGCCCTTTCCGCAACCTCCCGTCCGCCCGGGCGGGTTCCCCGCCCGGGCGCCGCCGGACCACCACCCCCCGTCCCGGAGCCCGCCGGTACGTCGCCATTGCGTCAAGTGGGCTGCCCGGGCGCCCGAAACGTCCTATGGTGCGCCCGTACGTATGCCGTACGTACGGCTGATCGCATCGCATTGGGGGGTTCATGCGTAGATCCAGGTGGCTGACAACCGCTCTCGCCCTGTCCGTGGCCGGAGCCGGCGCCGGCCTCGGGCTGAGCGTCGTACCGGAGGCGGCGGCGATCACACCGCCGGTGGCCTTCACCGCAGATCCGCTGCCCACCTGGCAGCCCAACGGCGTCGTGTGGGCCCTCGCCGAGGCCGGCGGGACCGTCTTCGCCGGCGGCACCTTCTCCGCCGTACGCCCGCCCGCCGGGGCCGGCGGCAGCCAGCAGCAGGCCGTGAACTTCGCCGCCCTCGACGCCGCCACCGGCGCGCCGACCGCCTGCAAACTGTCCTTCACCATCGGCAGCGGCACCGCCACCGTGCGCGCCCTCGCCCTCTCACCGGACAAGAAGACCCTCTACGCGGGAGGGTACTTCGGCGCCGTCAACGGCACCCCGGTCAGCAGCCTCGCCGCCATCGACGTGGCCACCTGCACTCCGAAGGCCTCCTTCCGGCCGGCCTTCGCGGCCACCGTCCGCGCCCTCGCCGTCACCGCCGACACCGTCTACGCGGGCGGCGACTTCCTGACCGTGGCAGGACAGCCCCGGCAGCGGTTCGCGGCCGTGTCCACCGCCGACGGCACCCTGCGCCCCTTCACCGCCAACGCCGACGAACCCGGCCGCGCCGTCGAGGTCACCCCGGACGGCAGCAAAGTCCTCCTGGGCGGGGACTTCTTCACCGTCAACGGGACCAACTCTCACGCCCTGGCCGTGGTCGACGCCGCCAGCGGCGCCCTGACCAAGGCCTACCCGGGCTTCATCGAGACCAACTCGGTCGTCAAGGACATCGCCACCGACGCCACCGGCTTCTACACCGCCAACGAGGGCACCGGCGGCGGCGTCTTCGACGGCCGGATCGCCCTCAACCTGGCCGACTTCGGGCAGCGCTGGCGCGACACCTGCCTCGGCGCCACCCAGGCCGTCCTCCCGTACCAGAACGTGCTCTACAGCGCCTCGCACGCGCACGACTGCTCCAGCGTCGGCGAGTTCCCCGACGGCCGCCGCTACCACCTCCTCGCCCAGCCCACCACCAGCGTCGGCAAACTGGGCTGGGCCCCCGACACCAACGACGGCATCGGCGAGGGCATCGGCCCGCGGGTGATGACCGTCGGGGCCAAGAGCGGGGTGCAGTACCTGTGGGTGGGCGGTGAGTTCACCACCGTCAACGGGGCCGCCCAGCAGAGCCTCACCCGCTTCGCCTCCACCGGCGACACCGGCGCACCCACCACGCCCGTCGCGAGCGCCGTCAGCTTCACCCCGGGCCAGGTCCAGGTCCGCTGGCGCACCAGCCTCGACCTCGACGACAGCCGGCTCACCTACCGCATCTACCGCAACGGGGCCGCGACCCCCGTCGGCACCGTCACCGCCGACTCGCTGTTCTTCCTGCGCCCGCAGGCCTCCTGGACCGACACCACCGCCGTGCCCGGCCAGTCGTACACCTACCGGGTGACGGCCACCGACGCGGCCGGCAACACCAGCGCACTGTCGGCCACCGCCGCGGTGACCGTCCCCACCGCCCCGGACGCCTACCCGAGCCAGGTCCGCAGCGACGGCGCCCGGCTGTTCTGGCGCTGGGACGAGTCCGCCCTGCCGTTCGTCGCCGACTCCTCGGACGGCGGCAACACCAGCGGAGTCCACCACAACGCCCCGGCCCTGCGGCAGACACCGGCCGCCGTGACCGGAGCCGGCACGGCGATCGGCTTCAACGGCACGGACGCCAAGGTGTACGGCGACCGGCGGTCCCAGGTGGGAGGCAGCTACACCCTGGAGACCTGGGTGAAGACGAACACCACCCGCGGCGGCAAGCTGCTCGGCTTCGGCAACAACCAGGACCGCGGCAGCAGCCAGTACGACAAGCATCTGTACATGACGAACGACGGCCGGATCGTGTTCGGCGTCTACACGGGCGCCACCCGGACCATCACCACCGGCGGCACCGAGCGGTACAACGACAACACCTGGCACCACGTGGTCGCCACCCAGGGGCCGGGCGGCATGGTCCTGTACGTGGACGGGGTGCAGAAGGGCACCCTCAACGTCACCGCCCACGAGAACTTCGCCGGCTTCTGGCGGGTCGGCGGGGACAGCCTGGGCGGCTGGCCGGAGCGCCCCACCAGCGAGTTCTTCGCCGGGCAGCTGGACGAGACGGCCGTCTACCCGACCGTGCTGTCCGCGGCCCAGGTGCAGAACCACCACCAGCTGGCCAAGGCTCCGGCCCCCTCGGTGGTCCAGGTCACCGCGGCCGAGGACACCTACGCCAACGCGGGCGCGCCGGCCGCCAATTACGGCACCTCCGGCTCCCTCGCGGTGCGCGGCAGCTCGTTCTACGCGAGCTACCTGCGCTTCAACCTGCCGGCCGCGCCCGCGGGCACCGTCCTGAAGTCGGCCACGCTCGGCGTGAAGACCAGCACCATGGCGGGCGCGGGCACCGCCGACACCGTCTCCGTGGTGCCGGTCACCGGCTCCTGGACGGAGGCGGGGACGACGTACGACAACCGGCCTGCGGTCGGCGCCCCGGCGCTGGGCACTTTCGCGGGCGTCCCGGACGGGTCCGCGGTGCACACCACCGGGCTCAGCACGGCGGCGCTCTCGGCCGCGCTCGGTACGACGTACAACCTGGCGCTGACGAGCACGGGCACGGACGCGCTGTGGCTGTGGTCCTCGGAGGCCGCGGCCAACGAGGGCACCCCGCAGCTGACCCTCACCTTCGGTCCGTAGCGGCGGAGCAATCCGGGGAGGGTGGGCGCGCGGCCGCGCTCACCCTTACGCGCCGGCGGCCGGAGCGTGGTGCACATGTGCCAGAACCTGCTGGAGCAGGGCTTCCACATGGGTGTCGTGGAGCTCGTAGGTCACGCTGCGGCCGGACCGGCGGCCCGTCACGAGTCCGAGGTGGCGGAGCAGGCGGAGGTGGTTGGAGACCGTGGGCTGGCCGAGGGAGAGGTCGGCGGCCAGATCCCCGACCGGGCAGGGAGCGTGCAGCAGGCGCGCCAGGATGCGGACCCGGGCCGGGGAGGCGAGGGCCTGCATCACCTCCGCGACGGCGGTGGCCTCCTCCTCGGAGAGCACGTTCACGGGTTCCACGGGTCGCATGGGCCCAGCTTAGAGCGCGATCGGGTGCTGTTGTGATGTCCCGAGATTCAGATATTTGGATGTGCTGATATATTGGGCCCATGGACAACGCCCTGAACGAGCACGCGCGCCACCGGGACCCCGACGAGTGCGGCACCTGCGCCACCCTCACCCGGCCCCGCCCGCGAGCCCGCCGCGCCGCCGCCGAGCTCCCCGCCGCCTCCCGGCCGCCGAACCCCCGCGACGGCCACGAGCGTGCCGAGCTCGCCGCCGCCCTCCTCTCGCTCGTCGCCTACCTGGCCGGACTCGGCCTGAAGCTGACCGGCACCGACGGCCCGCTCCCCTTCGCCCTGTTCCTCGCCGCCTACGCCTTCGGCGGCTTCTTCACCCTCCGCGAGGCCCTGGCCGCCGTACGCCGCGGCGCCTTCCAGGTCGACTCCCTGATGCTGATCGCCGCGGCCGGCGCCGCCGCCATCGGGAAATGGGAGGAGGGTGCCGTCCTGCTGGTCCTCTTCAGCCTCGGACACGCCCTGGAGGGGTACGCCATGGGGCGCGCCCGCCGCTCCGTCGAAGCCCTCGGCGAGCTGGCCCCGCGCACCGCCGTCCTGCTCCGCGACGGAGGGACCACGGAGGTCCCGGTCGAGACGCTCGCCGTCGGCGACACCGTCCGGGTCCGCCCGCACACCCGCGTCCCCGCCGACGGCTTCGTCACCGCAGGCACCGGCAGCATCGACCAGTCCGCCCTCACCGGCGAGAGCGTGCCCGCCGACAAGCGCCCGGTCCCCGACCCGGCCGCCGCGCTCGCCTACCCGGCCGGCACCGCCGCCGACAGCCGGGTCTTCGCCGGCACCGTCAACGGCCCCGGCTCCCTGGACGTCACCGTCACCCGCCTCGCCGCCGACAACACCCTCGCCCGGGTGGTCCGCATGGTCGCCGAGGCCGAGGAACGGAAGTCCCCGACCCAGCGGTTCACCGACCGCTTCCAGAAGGTCTTCGTACCGGCGGTGCTCGGCCTCGTCGCCGTCCTGCTCGCCGTCGGCGCCGTCTCCGGCGAGCCCTTCACCGAGACCTTCTACCGCGCGATGGCCGTCCTGGTCGCCGCCAGCCCCTGCGCCCTGGCCATCGCCACCCCGGCCGCCGTGCTCAGCGCCGTCGGGCGGGCCGCGCGCAGCGGCGTACTCGTCAAGGGCGGCGCCCCGCTGGAGGAGTTCGGCCGGCTGCACACCCTCGCCTTCGACAAGACCGGCACCCTCACCGAGGGCCGGCCCCGGCTGACCGACATCGAGCCCGCCGACGGCAGCGACCGCACGGAACTGCTCCGCACGGCCGTCGCCGTTCAGCGGATGAGCGACCACCCCCTGGCCCGGGCGGTGGTACGGGACGCCGGTGACAGCGCGGGCACCGCCACCGCCACCGGGGTACGGGCCCTCGTCGGCCGCGGCGTGACCGGCGAACTCGACGGCCGGACCGTCCACATCGGCAGCCCGGCATACGCGGACACGCTCGCCGGCCCGCCCGTCCCGCCCGCGCTCCGCGCCCGGGCCGAACAGCTCGCCCGGACCGGCCGGACCACCGTGCTGGTCCGGCACGGCGACCGCTGGCTCGGCACCCTCGGCCTGATGGACACGCCCCGCCCGGAGGCCGCGGACACACTGGCCCGGCTGCGGCGGCTCGGCGTGAGCCGCATCGTGATGCTGTCGGGCGACGACCAGCGGGTCGCCGACGCGGTCGGGCAACAGGTCGGCGTGGACAGCGCCCGCGGCGGCCTGATGCCGCAGGACAAGGCCGCCGAACTGGCCCGGCTGCGCGGCGACGGCCGCACCGCCATGATCGGCGACGGGGTCAACGACGCCCCGGCCATGGCCGGGGCCACCGTCGCCGTCGCGATGGGCGCGGCCGGCTCGGCGGTGGCCCTGGAGACCGCGGACATCGCCCTGATGTCCGACGACCTGCGCCGGCTGCCCTTCATCACCGGCCTCAGCCGCAAGGCGAGCCGGGTCATCCGGCAGAACCTGTGGCTGAGCCTCGGCATCGTCGCCGTGCTCGTCCCGGCGACCGCCCTGGGCCTGGGCATCGGCCCGGCAGTCCTGGCCCACGAGGGCTCCACCCTCCTGGTCACGGCCAACGCCCTCCGCCTGCTGCGCCACCGCGACTGACCCGTCTCACCTCCGCCCGCCACGGCCGGGCCGTCACTCCGACGGCCCGGCCACGACGGCCCGGCCACGACGGCCCGGCCACGACGGCCTGGTCGGCAAAGGCCTGGTCGGCGAGGGGCATGGTCTGCGAGGGCCTGGTCCGCGAGGGCCTGGTGAGACCCATGGAGCCGGGCGCCGCATGCGCCGACGGCGCTACGTTGCGGACACGCCCCGGGCTTCGGCCGCGGCGCGCTGCAGTTCCGTAGACGGGGCCGGCAGCCGTTCCAGGAGCGCCTGCCCGGCCTCCGCCGCCGCCCGCGCCTCGGCGGGCAGGCCGGCCGCGGCCGCCGCGCGGGCCAAGGCGAAGTGTTCCTCCGTCACCTGAAGGCCGATGCTCAGGCGAACCCACGGTATGCAGTGGTGGGTCGACGGGCCGCCGGCCGGCGCCGGTACCGGGGGGCCGTCGAGTGTGGTGACGGCACGGCACAGGGACTTCCAGGCGGCCGGCAGATCCTCCGCGCGCCGCTGCAACGACGCCAGGTTGGCCAGGGCCGAGCCGCGGGCGAACGGGTCGTCCAGCAGGCAGGCGTGCAGGTGGCGGGCGCGCGCCGCCTGGCGGAAGTCGCCGATCCGCACGAACTCGGAGGCCAGCACGCCGATCAGGCCCCGGTCGCGCGGCCCGGTGGCATCCAGCATCCGGATCAGCGCCGCCCGCGCCAGCTCGGTCCGCCCCTGCCGCCCGGCCAGGGCAGCCCAGTCGACCTCGGGCTCGTCCAGGGGATCCGTGCCGTACTCAGACGCGTCCCAACCGGCCGCCCACCGGCCCAGCTCCGCCGGATCCTCCGGGAACTCGGCACCGCCCAGGGCGTAGTACACATCGGGGACGGCCGAGCGCACCGAGTTCAGCCACGCATGGTCGCGGGCTTCGCCGTGCAGGCCCAGCAGCACCGCGCCGAGCCGGAACTCCGCCACGTCCTCCCCGTGCTCCACGACGTGTTCCAGCAGAACGCGCAGCAGCGGCAGGTCCTCCGCCCGCCGGTCGTACTGCGCCGCCCGCAGCACGGTCGCCCGGCGCCCCGCATCGGCGAGCACGTCCGCCGGCGCGACCGCACCGGACCGCAGCCGGTCGAGGTAGGCGCGGCCGGGGGCCAGGACCGTCTCCCACAGGGCCGGCCTCGGCAGCTCGTCCAGCCGGCGGTAGGCGCGGTGTTCGGCCGCGTTGAGCAGCAGGAAATCCGGCTCCGTACGCAGCAGGGCCCGCTGCAGCCGCCCGGCCAGCTCGCGCACCGGCAGCCGCCGCAGCCCGAGTCCGGCCAGCAGCCTCTCCCGGTCCGCGTCCAGGGACGGGCCGTAGTACTCGGCGATCTCCTCCTCGACCTCGGCGGTCCAGGCGGCCAGTTCGGCATCGTCGAGGGACAGGTCGAGATCCGCGTAGGACCCCCAGTCTCCGAGCCCGACGATCGTCTCCAGCGCCTCGGCGATGCTGCCGCCGATCAGCCCGGCCTCCCCCTCCGAGCCGCCGTACAGCACCTCACCGCCCGCGCACACGAAGAACGACCCGCCCGTGTCGTCTCCCGCGACTTTCCGCAGCGGCCCGTCGGACGCCAACCGGACCTCCTCCACGTGCCGTCTGCGGCCCACGTCGAAGTTGAACGGGTACGCGGCGAGGTCCGCCAGCTCGGAGTGGCGGAGCAGCAGCTCCAGCGCGTCGTCACGGTGCGTCATGATCGGAAGGTAACAGCCGGGTCCGACAGCCAGGTCGTCGGCGGTTCCACCTCCAGGAAGCGGCGGCGCCGCGGCCCCCGGTAGAGCAGGGTCTGCCAGCCGGCGCCTTCCAGCACCTCGGCGCAGGCGGCCAGTCGGTCGGCCTCCTCCTCGGCGGCCCGGCTGCCCGGCGGGCCGGCCCAGGTCACCCGTACCCGGTCCGGCCCGTCCCCGGCGGTGGTCCGGTAGCCGGTGACGATCCGGTCGCCGGTCGCCGGGTCGACGGCGGACGGTGGCAGCCCGGCCGCTTCCAGGGCCAGCGACACCGCGCGCAGCGGCTGTTCCCGCTCCCACACGGCCGGGCCGTCGGTCCGCATGATCCGGCGGATCTGCAGCAGCCCCTCGAACGCGGTGCGCACCTCCTCCGCGCGCACCCCGGCCGCCGCCCCGGCTTCGGGCGGCGGACCGTCACCCGTGGCGGCCTCGAAGGGACCGCGACCGGGTCCAGCTGTCACCACCCACCACCTCCGTCCGGTGTGATCTGAGTATGCGGGCCCCAACGGGCTGAGTACCTGCCCCGATTCCCGGCCCGGCCGCCACTGGTCGAATGCATTCCATGACCCCGACCCCCGCCACCGCCCGGCACCCCCGCATCCGGCACGTCACCCTCGCCGGCCAAACCCTGGCCGGCGCGCTGGTGCCGCTGGTCGTCGGCGTGCTGCTGGCCAAGGCCGTGGCCGGCGACCCGATGACCCCGGTGAACGCGCTGATCACCAACGGCGGCCATCGGGCCCGCATCGCCCCGGCCGAGCTGCGCCGGTGCGGCCGCGACGCGCTGGGCCGCCTGCGGCCCGTCCGCCGCCGCCGTGCCCGGCGGCCGCCACGGGCCGGCCGGTGGGCCCGGCGAGCCGGTCAGTCCGTGGCGGCGAGGGGCTCCTGGAGCTCCGTCACCCATTCGGCCGGGTCGTCCGAGTAGTGCAGCGTCACCTCCCGCGCGTAGCCCGTGGACCGGTGGCCGTGGTCCTCGATCCACCGCGCCAGCGCCTGCACGCTGGGCAGTACGTCGTCCATGGAGCCGCGGTGCACCACGGTGGCGGCCCGCTCGATGCCCGGCAGGACCACGATCTCCACCCCCTCCACGGCGCCCGCGTCGGAGCCGACCGGCAGCCCGGCGTGCACCGTCACGGCGCCCTCCGTCCCGGCGTCCTCGTAGTACGCGGTGCCCGGGCCGGCCGGGGTCACGCCCGCCGCCTCCAGACGGGCGCACAGCTCCTCGAACAGCGGACCGATGACGGGGCCGATGTGCTCCGGCTCGAAGCTCTCGGCGGTGGCGGTCAGCTCGGCGAGCCGGACCGGGGGAACGCTCTTCAGGACGATGTCGACTGCAGGCATGAAACCCTCGCTCTCGATGATCCGGAGCCTCGTCTCGACCTGGGCCAGCCGGGCGGCCGCCGCCGCAACGGCCGACTCCAGCTCGGTCCGCCGCAGCCGCAGCATGCCGCGCAGTTCCTCCGGCCCGACGTGTTCGTCGAGGATCGCCTGCACCTGGTGCAGGCTGAAGCCGAGGTCCTTGAGCGCGATGAGGCGGTTGAGGCGGGCGAGCTGGTCGGCCCGGTAGAAGCGGTAGCCGCTGGCCGGGTCGACACGTGCGGGGTGCAGCAGCCCGATGGCGTCGTAGTGACGCAGCATGCGGACCGACACCCCGCCGTGCTTGGCGAAGTCTCCGATGGTGAACATGTGGCTCCATTGCAGGCCCTGACACAGTGAGAGGGTCAAGCCAGTCAAGCCCACACATCGGGAAGTCCGGGAATCAGCCCCCGGTCAGCGCCCGTACCGGCCCACGCACAGGTCCACCACCGACGGCGGCACCGACCCCTCGGCGGCCTCGCACAGGTCGTCCATGTCGTCCGCGCCGGCCACGTCAACCACGTCGGCCACGTCGTCCATGCCGTACGCCCGTCCCGGACCCGGGGCCGGTGCGGCCGGCCGCCGGTGGGGCCCGGCCGGGCCGGCCGGCGTGCGCGGGTGGGTCTTGCGGGCGCCCGCGGGCGGCCCGGGCCGCCCGGCCGCCGGCGGAGCCGCCTGCGGGGGTGACCCGGGCAGCCGCCCCAGCGGCAGGGTCTCCTCGGCCGCGGGGGAGGCCGCCGACCCCGGTTCCGGTACGGCGGCCGGGGCCTGCGGGGCGTCCCCGCGGGGCGGCGGGGCCGGCGAACCGACGGACACGCACCCGGCGCTCGTCAACAGCGCGGCGAGGGAGAGGGACAGGCGGGCGGCCCGGCGTAACTGCATGGGTCCACCATGCCGTACCGGCACCCGCCCGTGCCGCCGCCGCTCACGCCTGTGGGTGACGGCCCCGGCCGGGCCGCGGCGCCGGGCGGGCGCATCGCGACCGGATCGTGAGGTTCGCCGGGGAGTCCCCCGACCGGAACCGGGGCATGGGGACACCTGTTCGTCGATCCTCAGTCCGCTCGTCCGCTCGTCCGCTCGTCCGCTCGTCCGCTCGTCCGCTCGTCCGCTCGTCCGCCCTGTTCCGTCGTACGGAGTCCCAGCATGACCGCACCCGTCCCGCCCGCCACCCCCGTGAAGGCATGGTCCGCCGTGCTCGCCGTGTCCCTCGGCATCTTCTGTCTGATCACCTCCGAACTGCTGCCGGTCGGCCTGCTCACCCCGGTCGGTACCGAACTGGAGGTCTCGGACGGCACGGCGGGCCTGATGGTGACCGTGCCCGGCCTGGTGGCCGCGCTCTGCGCGCCGCTGGTCACCGTCGGGACGGGCCGGCTGGACCGGCGGCTGGTGCTGTGCGTGCTGATCGGGCTGATGGCGGCCGCCAACCTGGCCGCCGCGGCCGCCTCCGCGTTCCCGGTGCTGCTGGCCGCCCGGCTGCTGGTCGGGGTGAGCGTGGGCGGGTTCTGGGCGATAGCCGGCGGCCTGGCCCTGCGGCTGGTACCCCCGCACCAGGTGGGCCGGGCCATGGCGGTCATCTTCGGCGGGGTCTCCATCGCCTCCGTGCTCGGCGTGCCCGCCGGCACCCTGCTCGGCGAACTCAGCGGCTGGCGGGTCGCCTTCGCCGCGGTCGGCGGGCTGGGCCTGGTGTCCCTGCTCGCCCTGGTCCTGCTGCTGCCCCCGCTGCCGCCCCGGCAGACCGTCACCTTCCCCGAACTGCCCGCCCTGCTGCGCAGCCACCCCGGGGTCCGGGCCGGGGTGATCGTCACCTTCCTGGTGGTGACCGGCCAGTTCGCCGCCTACACCTTCGTCCGGCCGGTCCTGCAGGACGTCTCCGGCGTCGAGGCCGGCCTCATCAGCACCCTGCTGCTCGGCTACGGCGTCGCGGGCGTGGCCGGCAACTTCCTGGCCGGCACCCGCGACGCCCGACGGACCCTGTTGGTGATCGGCCCCGCCCTGACGGCGGTCCTCACCCTGATCGGCCTGCTCGGCTCACCGGCCGCCGGCGCGGTGCTGCTGCTCGCCTGGGGGCTGGCGTACGGCGGGGTCTCGGTCAGCGTGCAGAACTGGATGAACAAGGCGGCACCGGAGGCCACCGAGGCCGCCTCCTCCCTGATGGTGGCGATGTTCAACCTGGCCATCGCCGCCGGCGCGCTGCTCGGCGGCCTCGCGGTCGACACCGTCGGCACGGCGGCTGCCCCGGCCGCCGGTGCGGCCCTGACCCTGCTCGCCGCCGTCACCATCCTGGCCACCCGCCGTACGGCCCGGCCGCCCGCCGCCCCCTCCCTGCCGGTCGCCGGCGGCCCCGGCACCACCGCCGCAACCCCCCACCCCGGCCCGTCCGCCGACCACACCGAGAACGCCTGAGCCGCCGACGCGGACACCCCCTACTCCGCCGGGAGTACTCCCGGCGGATCACCGGCCGCCCCCGGCCACCCCCCGCGGTAGCCGCGATCTCCCCCCTGCGCCCCACGAACACGGCCCCGGCGGACGGGAGTCTGGAGACACCACAGACACCTGCCAGGAGGGAGGCCCGGGATGAGGGCCGCAGTGAAACAGGGCCGGTCGCGGGCGTGGGGGGTGCTCGCGCTCTGGGTGGTCGTCCTCGCCGTCGCCCTGCCGTTCGCCGGGAAACTCGCCGGCGTCACCCAGAACCGGGCCGTCGACTACCTCCCCGCGAACGCCGACTCCACCCAGGTCGCCCGGATCCAGGACGCCCTGCCGGGCGGCGGCTCCACCGACCTCGTCCTCGTCTACCACCGGGACGGCGGACTCACCGGCGCCGACCGGGCGCAGGCCGCCGAACAGGCCGCCCGGATCGACCGCGAACACCGGCTCACCGCCCGGCCCGAAGCGGTGCCCTCGCCCGACGGCAGCACCCTCATGTACGCCGTCTCCACCACCGAGGTGGACCCCGACGGGCCCGCCCGCGTCGAGTTCGTCGAACAGGTCCGGGACGTCGTCCGGGGCGGTGACGGACTGACCGCAGAGGTCGGCGGGCCGGCCGCTTTCGGCACCGATGCCGACAAGGTCTTCGAAAGCCTCGAGGGCCCGCTGCTGTGGACCACCGTCGCCGTCGTCGCGATCCTGCTCGTCCTCATCTACCGCAGCCCGCTGCTGTGGATGGTCCCCCTCCTCGCCGCCGGCGCCGCCAACTTCCTCGCCAACGCCACCGTCTACGCCCTCCAGCAGGGCCTGGGCATCACCGTCACCGGCCAGAGCACCGCCGTCATGGCCATCCTCGTCTTCGGCGCCGGCACCGACTACGCCCTGCTCCTCGTCGCCCGCTACCGAGAGGAACTCCGCCGCCACGAACGCCCGTACGAGGCCATGGTCGCCGCCCTGCGCGGCTGCGGCCCCGCCGTCCTCGCCTCCTCCGGAACCGTCGCCGCCGGACTGCTCTGCCTGCTCGTCGCCGACCTCAACAGCAGCCGCGGCATGGGACCCATCGCCGCCGTCGGCGTGGTCTGCGCCCTCGCCGCCATGACCACCCTGCTGCCCGCCCTGCTGGTGCTGCTCGGCCGGCGGGTCTTCTGGCCGCTCGTCCCGGCGTACGGCAGCCAACCCAGGGAGCGGCGCTCGATGTTCGCCGCCATGGGCAGCTCGGCCGGCCGCCGGCCCGTCACCGTCCTGCTGGCCGGCGCCGCCGTCCTCGGCGCCCTCGCCCTCGGCTCCCTGAACCTGCCCGGAGACCTCAAGCAGGAGGACGGCTTCGTCACCCGGCCGGAATCGGTCACCGCCATGAACACCCTCGCCCGCAGCTTCCCCGGGCAGAGCAGCCAGCCCATCGCCGTCGTGGTGCCCGCGCCGGCCGCCGACAGCGCGCTGGCCCGGATCCGCGGCACCGCCGGCGTGGTGTCCGCCCAACCCGGCCGCAGCGCCGACGGCTGGACCGAACTCGCCGTCCTCGCCCAGGACCCGCCCCAGTCCCCGGGAGAACGGGCCGCCATCGAAGCCCTGCGCGCCTCCCTCGGCGAACTCGACGGCTACGTCGGCGGACCCAGCGCCCAACAGCTCGACCTGGAGACCGCCAACGCCCGCGACCTCCGCCTGGTGGTGCCGCTGGTCGTGCTGTCCGTCCTCCTCGTCCTGATCCTCCTGCTCCGCAGCCTGGTCGCCCCGCTGCTGCTGGTCGCCGCCGTGATCGCCGTCTGGGCGGCCGCCCTCGGCATCGGCGGCCTGCTCTTCGGACCGCTCTTCGACTTCGCCGGCACCGACCCCGGACTGCCGCTGCTGTCCTTCGTGTTCCTCGTCGCCCTCGGCGTCGACTACGGCATCTTCCTCATGCACCGGATGCGCGAGGAGGCCCTCACCGGGGCCGAACCGGACGCCGCCGCCCTCACCGCGCTCCGCACCACCGGCGCGGTGATCGCCTCGGCCGGACTGGTGCTGGCCGCCACCTTCGCCGTGCTGCTCAACATGCCGATGGTGGCCCTGGCGGAGCTCGGCTTCGTCATCGCGGTCGGCGTCCTCCTGGACACCTTCGTGGTCCGCACCTACCTGGTCACCTCGGCCGCCGTGGCGCTGGGCCGGAAGGTCTGGTGGCCCGGACCGCTCAGCCGCCGCCCGCTGCCGCCTTCCGCCGGGCCGACACTTCACGAGGCCGCGAACCCGGACCCCCTCAAGGTGCTCTGAACAGCCGATGACCGAGAATGTGCGGGTGCCTTCGACCACACGGACGGCCCGATGGACCGAGCGCATCCTGGCGGCCGTCCACCGCGACCCGATGTCGGCGCCGCACCGGCAGCGCACCGACGCCCTCATAGCCGTGGGCGCCGGTGCGCTCTCGCAGCTGATCGCCCTCACCGCGAACGGCGGCCGGAACCCCGACGCCCTCGGCCTGGCCCTGCTGGTGGCCGCCGCCGTCCCGCTGGCCTGGCGGCGGCGCTCCCCGCTGCTCACACTGCTGGCCGTCGCCGCCTTCGAAGGCCCCTACCACATCCTCGGCAACCCCGACCACGGGCCGCTGCCGCAGTCCCTCATCGTGCTGTGGACCGTCGGAGCCACCGGCTCCATGCTGCGGACCGTGCTCACCGGCCTCGCGAGCGTCGCCGTCGCGCTGGCCCTGATGATGGCCGGTCACATGGAATCCGGCCATGAACTGCTCCAGGTCTGCGGCTGGATCCTGGCCATCCTCTTCCTCGGCCAGGACGTCCGCATCTACCGGCGGTACGTGGCCTCCCTGGTGGACCGCGCCGAACGGGCCGAACGCACCCACGAGGAGGAAGCCGCCCGCCGGGTGGCCGAGGAACGCCTGCGGATCGCCCGCGACCTGCACGACCTGCTGGCGCACAGCATCACCCTGATCGGAGTGCAGACCTCGGTGGCCGCCCACGTGCTGCGGGCCGACCCGGACCGGCTGGACCGGGAGGCCGTCGCCAAGGCCCTCGCCGACATCACCGAAACCTGCAGGGAGGCCCGCACCGAACTCCGCGGCACCCTGGAGGTGCTCCGGGCCGACAGCGGCGGCCCGCCCGCCGCCGGCGCGGACGGCCCGCTGCCCGACCTCGGTGCCCTGCCCTCGCTGGTACGGGCGGCCGAGACGGCGGGCGCACGGGTGGCGCTCACCCTGCGCACCCCGCAGGGGCGGCCGGCCCCGGCGGTCGGCGCGGCCGCGTACCGCATCGTGCAGGAGGCCCTGACCAACGCGGTCCGGCACGCCGGGCCCTCGGTCGGGGTCACGGTGGTGGTGGAGCCCGTGGCGCAGGGCCGGGAGCTGCACGTGCGCGTCACCGACGACGGACCCGGGCCCCGGCCGCAGGGCGGTGCGCCGGGCTTCGGCATCATCGGGATGCGCGAGCGGGCGCGCAGCGCCGGCGGCACGCTGACGGCCGGTCCGGGGCCGGCCGGCGGCTTCGAGGTGCTGGCGCACCTGCCGCTGCACGGCACACGGGACGCGGAGGGCACACGGGACGCGCGGGACGCGCGGGATGCGCGGGATGCGCGGGACGGGGAGGCGGTGGCATGACGGGGATCCGGGTTCTGCTCGCGGACGATCAGGCGCTGGTCCGGGCCGCGTTCGCGATGCTCCTCGACTCGGCACCAGGCATGGAGGTGGTCGGGCAGGCCGGCACCGGGGCCGAGGCGGTCGAACTCGCCCGGTCGGCCCGCGCCGACGTGGTGGTGATGGACATCCGGATGCCGGAGATGGACGGCATCGAGGCGACCCGCCTGATCGCCGCGGACGAGGACCTCGCGGGCGTCCGGGTCCTGGTCCTCACCACCTACGACACCGACGAGCACGTGCTGGAGGCCCTGCGCGCCGGCGCCTCCGGCTTCCTGGTCAAGGACACCGAGCCGGCCGCGCTGCTGGCCGCGATCCGCACCGTCGCCGCCGGTGAGGCGCTGCTCTCGCCGGGGCCGACGGCCCGTCTGATCGCCCGGGTGCTGCGCGCCCCCGGCCCGCCGGACCCGCCCCGGGAACATCCCACCGGCGGTCTCTCGGACCGGGAACGGCAGGTGCTGACCCTGGTGGCCCGGGGCCAGAACAACACGGAGGTCGCCGAGACGCTGGGACTGAGCCCGCTCACCGCGAAGACGCACGTCAGCCGGATCATGGGCAAGCTCGACGCTCGGGACCGGGCCCAACTGGTGATCGCGGCCTACGAGTCGGGGCTGGTGGTCCCCGGCGGGGACCGCACCCCCGGCCCCCCGGATGCCGGTCCGGCCTGAGCCCGCTCCCCGGCCGCCGCACGGCCCAGTGACCGGACCGGGTTTGACCTGGCGTCCGGCGTGCGCGAGAGTGCCGCCGGGCCGGGGTGCAGTGCCGCGTCGGCCCCCGTGCCTGCCAGGAGCCAACCGTGTCCCACCACCGTGACCAGAGCGCGGCCGTCGACGACGACGGCCGGCTCGTCCCTCCCTACATACCCGCCGGGGGACACTCCGGCCCGGCGGGCTCCTGGCTGCCGTCCGTGCCGGAGCCGACGGAACCGGACCCGGACCCGGGGCGGCCCGCCCCCCGGTCGGCGCGGCCGACGGCGGCCGGTGCCCCCGCCGGCCGCGCTTCGCACCGCCGCGCGGTGCGCTCCCGCCGCGGCCCGCGGACGCCCCTGATGATCATCGGCGTCCTCGGGGTGGCGGCGACGGCCGGGCTGCTCCTGCTGCTGCGGTCACCCGAGACCGAGCGACCGAAGGCGTCTCCGCCCCCGCTGACCGGCGTGCCGGGACTGCCGGGCGGAGGCGGGGTGGCCGACGGCTCGGAAGCCCCCGCGGACACCGCCGCCGGCACCCTCACCGGCCCGGCCGCCACACCCTCCGCCGTACGCCCCTCCGCTTCCGCCGCCACGACGCCCTCGGCGAAGCCCTCGCCCGGTACCGGCCAGACCTCCGCGCAGCCCACGCCGTCCCCGGTCCGGCCGGAACGGACCGACGGCACCCTGCGGACGGGCGACTCCGGCCCCGAGGTGAGCGAACTGCAGCAGGCGCTCTTCGGGCAAGGCTTCACCTATGTGTCCGTCACCGGCAGATACGACGAGGCGACCAAGCGCGGGGTCCGGCAGTTCCAGCGCGACAGGAGCCTGCGCGGCGACCCCTCCGGGGTGTTCGGCCCGCACACCCGCGCCGCCCTCTACGGCTAGGGGGTGTCTTGTCGGTCAGGCCGCGAGCCCGGCCTGACCGGCAAGACACCCTCTGGCCTCCGGGGATTCAGCGGCCGCCGGACACCCGCAGGACCGTGCCCGTGGTGTACGAGGCGTCCGGCGACAGCAGCCAGGCCACGGCGGCGGCGATCTCCGCGGGGGCGCCGGGCCGCCCGAGCGGGATGCCCGCGGCGGCCTTCGCGGGCCGGTCGGGGTCCCCCATCGCGGCGTGCATGCCGGTCTCGATGATGCCCGGCGCGACCGCGTTGACCCGGATGCCGGCCGGCCCCAGCTCCTTGGCGAGGCCGAGGGTCAGCGTGTCGGTGGCCGCCTTGGTCGCCGCGTAGTGCACGTAGTCGCCCGGGCTGCCCAGGGTGGCGGCCGCGGAGGACAGGTTGACGATGGCGCCGGACCCGGCTGCCGTCATGTCCCGGGCGGCCCGACGGCAGCACAGCAGGTAGCCGAGCAGGTTCACCTCCACCACCCGGCGCAGGTCCTCGGTCCGCGCGTCCGCCAGACGGCCGAGCGGGCCGGTCACCCCGGCGTTGTTGACCAGCCCGGTCACCGTGCCGAGCTCGGCCGCGGCCACGTCGAACAGCCGCTCCACGTCGACCTCCACGGCGGTGTCCACCCGCACCACGGCACACCGCCCGCCCGCCGCCCGTACCGCCTCGGCGGTGGAATCGGCGGCCGCGCGGTCGTTCACGTACCCGAGGGCGAGGTCGTGGCCCTCGGCCGCGAGCCGGACGCAGGTGGCCGCGCCGATACCGCGGCTGCCGCCGGTGACGATGGTGACGGGTCGTGACATCGGTGCTGTTCCCTCGGGCCGGGCGGGTGCCCGGCCGGGCCCGGAGGCCGGCGGGCGGGATCCCGTCGATCCTATGCACCCGCCGGCCGGCACCCGCCCGCCGGCACCCGGGCGCCGGCACCCGGGCGCCCGGGCCCCCGGGCTCCTCGGGGCCTAGAGGGTGACCGCCACCACGGTGGACGTGGTGGCCGGGTCGGACCAGTCGGCGTCGAACCGGGCGTTCACCACGTACAGCCGCCCGCCGTACACCGCCGCCGTGGTCGGCAGGTCGAACCGCGGGTCGGTGATCCGCTTCACGAACCGTGCCCGGCTGCCGTCCGCGGCGATCCGGAACACGTCCACCGCATAGGCCCAGTTGCGCACCACGTACAGGGTGCAGCCGTCCACCACCAGGCCGTCGCCGAAGCTGACCTCGCCCCCGCCCTCGAGGACGGTCCGGGTGGCCTCACCGGTCCGCGGGTCCACCCGGAACAGCGCCGGGGCGTTGTCGTTGACCACCAGCAGGGACCGGCCGTCCGGGGTCCGTTCGATGCCGTTGGCCCCCCACACCTGCCCGCCGGGCGGGGTGGGCACCCACTCGCCGCCCAGCGGGATCCGCCGGAGCGCGGAGGCCGGAGCCGGCGAGCCCGGCCACACCGGCAGCCGGTACAGGACGTCGTTGAAGGAGTCGGTGAACCAGGCCGAACTCCGCCCGGCCACCACGTCGTTGACGAAGTTGACACCGGTCCCCGCCTGATAGGTGGCCAGTACCCGGCCGTCGCCGGGCCGCACCACCCGGATCTCGCCGCTGCCGCCCCCGGCGACCAGCAGTCGGCCGTACGGGTCCACCTTGAGCCCGATGGACGCCGGGCCCCGGCCGGGGCTGATGATCCGGCCCCGCCCGGTGGCCAGGTCGAAGGCGTAGAGCGCGCCGTCGATCATCGAGCCGGTGTAGGCGATGCCGTCGGGGCCGACGGCGATGCCCTCGGGCTGGAAGCCCGGCGGGGTGGTGATGAGCTCGGGCCCGGCACCGCCTGCCGCGCGGGCGACGCCGGCGAGCGGCCCGAGCGGGGCGAGCAGGGCGGCCCCGCCGACGGCCGCGGCGGTACCGAGCAGACCGCGACGGGAGAGAGTGTGTCCCACGGTTCGGATCCTTCCGGCTGTTGAAGTCTCTGACGCAGACACTTCAACACACGTAGCACGGTGAAAAACCGTTCGCCCAGCGGAAATCGACTGACGCAGAGTGACGTTCATGTCGACCTTGAGAGTCACCGCCGAAGTCCTGACCATCCACGAGCACCCCAACGCCGACGCTCTTGAGCTGGCCCAGGTCGGCCTCTACCGGGCAGTCGTCGCCAAGGGCCGCCACCGCACCGGGGACATCGCCCTCTACATACCCGAACAAGCCGTGCTGCCCGAGGCGTTGATCGAGGAGCTGGGCCTGACCGGCCGGCTGGCCGGCGGCGACGCGAACCGGGTCAAGGCGGTCCGGCTGCGCGGGGAGCTGTCCCAGGGCCTGGTCTGTCTGCCGTCCGCGCTCGACGGCACCGACCTGGAACTCGCGGTCAAGGAGGGCACCGACTTCGCCGGACTGCTCGGCATCACCAAATGGGTCCCGCCGATCCCGACGAACATGAGCGGCGAGGTGGAGTCCGCCCCCGAGCTGCTGCCCTGGGTCGACATCGAGAACCTGCAGCGCTACCCGGACATCTTCGAGCCCGGCGAGCCGGTGGTCCTCACCGAGAAACTGCACGGCACCGCCAGCCTGGTCACCTACCTGGCCGAGGACGGGCGGGTGCTGGTGTCCTCGAAGGGATTCGGCTCCCGGAACCTGGTCCTGAAGGAGGACGAGGGCAACCTCTACTGGCGGGCCGTCCGCGCCCACGGTGTCCCGGAGGCCGCCGCCCGCCTCGCGGCCCGGCTCGGCGCCACCCGGGTCGGGATCTTCGGCGAGGTATTCGGCGCGGGCGTCCAGGACCTGGCGTACGGATCCGACGCCCGCACCACCGGACCGGGCTACGCCGTCTTCGACGTCTCCGCCGAGATCGACGGGCAGGTCCGCTGGCTGGACCCGGCCGCGCTGCTGGACGGCGAACTGCCGCTCGTACCGCGGCTGTACGAGGGCCCGTACGACCTGGGCACGGTCCTGGAGCTGGCCACGGGCCGGGAGACGGTCTCCGGCCGGGACCTGCACCTGCGGGAGGGCGTGGTCATCCGGCCGGCCACCGAGCGGTACAGCCCGGTGACCGGCGGCCGGGCCATCGCCAAGGCCGTCAGCCCGGCCTATCTGACCCGCAAGGGCGGCACCGAGTACGAGTGACCGCCCCCGGGCCGGCCGGCGCCCTCACTCGTCGTTGGCGGGCAGGCTGTCCATGAAGGAACTGACCGAGAACACGGCCCGGCCCGGACCGGCCGGGCCGTACCCGGGCGGGGAGCTCAGCCCGAACTCCTCCATCGTCGACCGGTAGGCCTCCAGCAGCCGGATGTGGTACTCCAGCGGCGCACCCTGCGGATTTGCCTTGCCCAGCGGAGTGGTGGGCTCCGGGCACCAGGTGGTGAACCGCGGGGTGATGCCGTGCGACATGAAGTAGCGCAGCCCCTCCACGGTCGAGTCGATGGCCTCGTCCACCGTGGTGAACCCGAACGGCTCGGCCATCTCCACGCCCGCGACGAAGTTCGGGATCACGTTGCGCGCACCGAACACCTCGGCGGACTCCAGGATCCGCCGGTGCCACTCGTCCCGCCCGATGTACTGCTCCTTGCCCGGGCAGTACAGCTCGAACAGCCGCCGGTCCCACACCTCGTAGTTGGGGTGGTAGATCCGCACCCCGTAGTCGTAGAACCGCTGGACGTCCTCGCGGGGCAGCGCCTGCGCGACCACCTTGCCGGTCCAGCGGCCCGGGAACCGCTCCTCGATGGCCTTCGCGTACTGCCCGTAGAAGTCGGCCTCGTCCTTGCCGCCGACCTGCGAGGTGATGGCCCCGCCGGTGAGGGTGTACGCCTTCGACGCCTTGGCCGTGTCGTACTTGTCGATGATCTCCAGCGCTTCCAGGATCTCGTCGAGCTGCTTGACCCCGGTGTAGGGGCGGCCGGCCGCCTTGTGCTGGCGCCAGTTGTGGTTGATGTCGCAGTACTGGCACTCCTGCTTGGCGCCGAAGTACTGGCAGACCCGGAACACCGTGAGGTAGATCAGGTAGCCCCACTGGATGGTGGGCGCCACCTCCATCACGGACTTCCCGTTCGACAGCTTGTGCCGGTAGTACTCGGGCATCGGCGGCAGCCCGACGTCCGCGATCCGTACGCCGTCCAGCCACAGCCCGAGCATGCCGTCGTCCCCGGCCGCCACCCGGTAGGGGGAGGCGGGGTTCACCCGCACCGACACCACGGTCCGGCGCAGGTCGTAGGGGCCGCCGGTGAGCACGATCTCCTCCGGCGGGCGGCGCAGGGCGGCCGCACCGAGTTCGGGCAGGGTCCGGTGGTCGAAGGAGAAGATGAAGTACGACTTGGGCTTGACGTCGCCCGATTCGTTGTCGCTGAGCGCGGATTCGTCGAAGGCGATGCCCCCGCGCAGCAGGTCCTCCTTGATGACCGCCTCCCGGGGTACCTGCGGGAAGCGGGCCATCAGCGACTCGATCGTGTCGGTGCGACGCTGGGCGGCGGGGGTGTGCGGCGTGTGCGCGATGTCTTCGGTCACCCCTCCAGGAATATCAGCACGCCCGGCCGGACTCGTCCCGAGGGTGCCCGCTTGCCCGATTTCGCTCTCGTACCCGGCGCTCGGCGCCCACCGCGCGGTCAGGCCGGCGAGCCCAGGGCGCCGCCCTCCGCCCAGCTCGTCTCCACCCCGGGCAGGTCCCGGGACCAGGCGTCCGCCACGGCGGCGAGCACGGACCGGGACGGCGGGGCGGGTCCCAGGCCGACGGCGAACCGGGCCCGGGTGGGGGAGGAGCGGAAGGGGCGCGGCCAGGCGTGGACGTCGGGGACGCCGGCCTCCTCCAGGGCGGTGAGGAGGGCGCGCATCCGGCCCCGCATCCGGCCCGCGGCCGCCTCGAACTCCGCCTCCGTGTCGGCCCGTACGGTCACGATCGCCCAGGCCGCGTGCCGCCGGTGCAGCGGCGGCGGGGACAACAGCCCGGCCGGGCTGCCGCCCGCCTCCAGGGTCTCCCAGGCCTGGTACAGCTCCTGGACCAGCAGGTCTCGGAAGCCCGGACCGACCTGTGCGGTGCAGCTGCGGACGGGCGCGGACGGGGTGAGCACCGTGACCGCCCCGCCCCCACCGGCCGGCTCCGCCCCTGCGGCAGCTGTCGGCTCCGGCCCTGCGGCAGCTGTCGGCTCCGCCGCGCTTGCGAGGGTCACCGGCCGCCGCCAGTCCCATGCGGCCCAGGCCCCGAAGAACTCCTGCAACAGCGCCCGGCCGCCGTCCCCGCCGGGCTCTCCGGCTCCGCCGGTCCGGGCCCGGTCTTCGGCCGGGCCGGCCGGGGTTCGGCCTTCGTCGGCCCGGGCTGCGCCGGGTTCGGCGCCGGGTTCGGCGGCTGCTTGGGGGGCGGCCGGCCGGGAGGGCGGGGTCTGAAGGACCGTGCGGGCGGCCAGGACGGACCAGGCCAGGCCCGGGAGTCCGCCGTGCGGGGCGGAGTCCAGGCCGCGGGCCCGGGCCCAGGCCTTGACCTGCCGGGCCAGCTGGGCGAACTCCGCCTCCCGGCCGGCGGCTCCGACCGCCTCCCGTACCGCTTCCGCGTCGCTCACCGAGCTCAGCGCCACCGCTGCCGCCGGGTCCAGCTCCGCGCGGCGGGCCACGGCCTGCCCGGGGTGCACGTTCCCGGCGCCGACCAGCACCAGGTCGACCGCCAGCCCGCCCACGGCGAACCGCAGGCCCGGGACCCGGGCGCCGATGACCTGCCGCAACCGGGTGGCCTCCGGCAGCGCCGCGCGGATGCGGTCCGCGACCCCCTCGGCATCGGCCCGGCCCGGCAGCGCCGCCACCAGGTCCAGGTCCGCGCCGGGCAGCGCGCATCCCGTACGGCGCGAGCCGACCACCTCGACGACGCCCTCGCCGAGTGCGGCAGCCACCCGTGCGGCCACCGAGTCCGCATCCGGCTCGCCGGGTGCCCCGCCGGGTGCGCCGTCGGCCGGCCCCCCGGGCGCCCCGGCGGCCGCGGCCGGTGCGGGCTCCGGCAGCCAGCGGACCTCGCCGGTACCCAGCGCCACCGTGGCCCGCGCCCGCATCGGCTCCTCGCCGCGCCGCGACAGCAGCACGAGTTCGCCCGCCCGGGCGGCCGGCAGCCCGGCCCGGGCCAGCCGCTCGGCGCAGTCGGCGGCCACCCGCTGTGGATCCGCCGAGCGGCCCAGTGTCAGATGCGGGGTGTACCCGGCTCCGGACCGGCCCCGGCATCCCGGGAAGCGGGCCGCCAGCGCCGCCCGCAGTTCCTGCCACGGCGCCTCCCCGGCCGCCGCCGGGTCGAGCCACACGGTCGCGTCCTCCCGGTGCCCGAAGGTGTGCACCCCGGCCGGCCGCACCGGGAACGGTGCCGTCCCCGCCGCCACGGCCGCCACCAGCGGGGCCGCCCGCTCGAACTCCGCCTCCGGCACGAAGCCGAAGAGCAGGTTCACGTGCGGCGGCCAGCGGTGGACCTGCGGGTCGTGGTCCCGCCGCAGCTCCTGGACGCCCGGCCACCACTCCCGGGGCGGCAGCCAGGCCAGGGCCGTGCGCGCCGTCGCCGGCACGTCCAGCACCGGCACCCCGCCCGTCCCCTCGCCCTCCGCGCCGACCGACAGCTCCGCCCGCACCCCGTAGTGGTCCGACAGGAACAGTCCGTCCGCCTCCGGTACGTCGCCCAGCAGGCCGGCGCCGGCCACCCGGGCGCCGCCCCGCAGCAGGATCCGGTCCAGCCGCGAGGCCCGCCCGGTCAGCGAGGAGACGGCGGCGAGCGGATTGGCCCCCGGGTCGAAGGTCGGCGTCCGGTCCGCCGGCCCGTGCGCCTCGGTCCAGGCGTCCCGGAGTCCGAGCGCGGCCGCCGGCCCTTCCGGCCCGTCCCGGCCGTCGTTGAAGTCGCCGAGCACGACCAGGTCGCCTTCCACCCCGCCCAGGCCTTCGCCCAGCCGGGCCAGTTCGGCTTCCCGCCGGCCGGCCCCGTTCTCCGAGTGGTCGCTGCTCAGGTGGGAGGCGGCCACCACCAGCGGCCCGCCGGCCGTGTCCACCACCACGGCCGCGACCGCCTTGTGCGGGCCCAGCCGGTGGCCGCCCGCCTCCCGCACCGGGAGCCGGCTGAGCAGCAGCAGCCCGCTGTCGTCCACGTCCCTGCCGCCCGGATCGGTGCCCAGCGTGTACCGGGCGCGCACCCAGTCCGCCGCCAACAGCATGTCCAGCAGCGCCGGTTCGACCTCCTGCAGGGCGATGACGTCCGCGTCGGCGGCCGCCAGCGCGGCGAGCAGCCGCGGCCGCCGGCGGGCCGTGTCGATCCGGTCGGCGTCGTACCGGTCCCACAGCGTGTTCCAGGTCAGCAGCCGCACTTCCGCGGCGGGGACGTCCGCTCCGGCCGTCGGGGCCGCTCCGGCCGGGGACCAGCGCCCGGCCGCCGCGTCCCACGCGTACGGGGTGCGGGCGGTGAAGAACGGTGCCCGCAGCCGCCGCGGCTCCCGTACCCGCCCCGCCTCCGACAGTCCGACCCGGTCCAGGCCGGCGGACCGGTCCCACACCAGCTCCCCGTCCGCTTCCACGAACAGCACCCGGTGCCAGGGGATGTCGCCGCCGGGCACGAACGCGGGCAACGGGATCCGCTTCGGTGCGGCCCCCCGCTGGAGCAGTCCGAGCACGAACCGTGCCGGGTCGAGGCGCGGATCCCAGCGCACCTGGTGGTAGATCTCCTCGCTGGTCCGCATCAGTTCCTCACGCCCCACTCGTCCCCGTCGGCCAGGCCGCCGGCCCGGTCCGCGATCACGCCGTCCGCACCCGCGTACCAGGTGCGGTGGACCCGCCCGGGGTACGGCGGGCTGAACCGGCGCAGCTGCCCGGCCAGCACGTCCGCCGGCACCGGATGCGGCCGGACGGCGTTGCGCCGGACCAGTTCGTCCTCGTCCACCAGCAGCACCAGCTGCGTGACCAGGGCGTTCCTCCGCCCCGCCACCCCCAGCACCAGCCCGCGCTGCTGCTCGGTCAGCGAGGTGGCGTCCCATACCACTGTGCCTCCGCCGGACAGGGCGCTGTCCAGCCGGTCCAGGCCCGCCCGCAGCACCTCCCCGTTGGCCCGCTGGTCGGCCCGGTCGCCGCGCTCGGAGCGCAGGTCGTCCAGGGAGACGTACGCGCCGACGCCCGGCAGCGTGCGCGCCACCGTGCTCTTCCCGCTGCCCGAGGGCCCGACCAGCTGGACCAGCCGGGGGAACGCCCCGTCCCGCCACCGCCAGGTCGCGGCCACCGCCTCCTCGGCGGTGCCGAGCCGGCCCCGGACGTACGCCTGGCGGGCCTCCGCCCAGCACCGGTCTGCAGCCTCGCCGTCCAGGCCGCCGAGTGCCTCGCGCAGGCCGGCCCGCAGCGGTTCCAGCGGGTCGGCGGCGAGCAGCCCGGCGTCCTCGGCGTACAGCGCGGACCATTCCAGGTGCCCGCGGGCCTCCGCGGCCTCCGGGCCGGTGCGTCCGGCCAGGGCCGCGGCCGACACTGCGTGCAACAGCCCGAGGTCGGCGGCGGCCGCCAGCCGCAGCAGCCCGGCCCGGCGCTCCTCGTCGGGGTACGGGCGGTGCGGCAGCGGGTGCAGGCCGACGAGGTCGGCGACCCGGCGGGCGAGCGGCAGCCCGAGCGGGCCGGCGAGCCGCGCGCCGAGCCCGGCCCGGCGGCGGCCGTGCAGCAGGGCCGCGAGGACCCCGGCGAGCCGGGCGTCCCCGGTCCGCCCGAGCAGATCGATCCGGCCGGCCGCCTCCGCCACGGCCTCCGCGGCAACGTCTCCCGCTCCCGCCACGGCCTCCGCGACGACGCCCCCCGTGCCCGCCCCGGCCTCCGGGGCAACGCCCTCCGTCTCCGCGGCGACGCCTCCCGCGTCCGGCGCCGGCTCGCCCAGCGCCGCCGCGAGCGCCGCCGGATCGGGCACCGCACCCGAGCGGACCGCCCACAGCGCGGCGGCCGGCCCCAGCCCGTTCTCCACCACGGCCGCGTACATCCAGTGGGTGTCGGTCATCACGTGCCCGGGCCGCACCCACTTGGCGACCCGCTGCCCGAACTCGGCCCGGGCGAAGCCCTCGACGGTCCGGACGACGTACCCCTCCTGGCGGGTCGTGTCCGGCCGCAGCCGGCGCAGCGCCCGCTCGTCGAACACGCCCCGCCACAGCACCCGGGGGACCGGCACGCCCAGCCCCCGGAGGAACCGTACGGTGGAGTCCCAGTCCAGGCAGTGCCCGGTGGCGTCCCACACCGAGAACCCGTAGAACCAGCTGTCCAGTTCCTCGTACGCGAGGGAGTGCCGGGCGTACAGGTTCTCCCCGCACACCCGCCAGCCCTGCGGGATCCCGGCGCCCACGCGCCCCTGCAGCCCCCTTCACCCAGGCCCGCGACGGATGGTGCCCCGAGTCCAGCGACCGGGCGTGCAGCCCGTCCGCGTACAGGGTGGTGTTCTCCCCGTCGAGCTTCTCGGTGACCACGACCTCGCGCCCGGCCAGGCCGGCCAGGTCACCGGCCCGCACGTCGTCCGAGGCCGCCCCCGGCGACCAGGGCAGATGCGGCGTACGGGGATAGTGCGTGCGCATGATGACCTGGACCGACCTGTTCCTGCATGTCCTGCGACGAGGACGACGATGACGAGGGCGTTCACGCCGGCTGCGTGGCGCCCCCGCCACTGTAGGAAGCCGCCGGAGGCGGATCTACCGATTAACGGCGATCACCCCTTTTCCGCGCGCGTGCCCGCCCTCCAGATGCCGGATCGCCTCGGGCACCTCGGAGAGCTGGTACGTCCGCTCGACGGCCGGCACCAGCCGCCCGGCCACCACGAGTTCGGCGAGCTCGCGCAGGTCCGCCGCCCGGTCCGCGGCCACCAGGGTGCGCAGCCGCTGCCGGATGAACGGGGAGAGCAGGGAGGCCCGCAGCTGCCGGTCCAGGGTGCCGAAGAACCGGCTGCCGCCCTCGCCGCCGACGATGACCAGGGTCCCGTCGGGGGCCAGTGCCCGCCGCAGCAGCGGCAGCGGCCGGTTCCCGGCGGTGTCGAGGATCAGGTCGTAACGGGGCCCCGCGTCCGCGAAATCCTCCCGGGTGTAGTCGATGACCGCGTCCGCGCCGAGCGACCTGACCAGGTCCACCTTGCCGGTGCTGCACACTCCGGTCACCTCCGCCGCGCCCAGCGCGCGGGCGAGCTGGACGGCGTACGAGCCCACTCCGCCCGCCGCCCCGATCACCAGCACGCGCTGTCCCTCCTTGAGGCCCCCGGTGTCGCGCAGTCCCTGCAGGGCGGTCTGCCCGGACACCGGCAGCGCGGCCGCCTGTTCCACTCCGAGCCCGGCCGGCCGGGCCACGATCCGGTCCTGCCGGGCGCACGCGTACTCGGCGAAGGCGCCCGTACCGACCCCGAACACCTCGTCGCCCGGCGCGAACCCGGTCACCTTCGGGCCGACCGCCTCCACGCGGCCGGCGAACTCGTGGCCCCGGACCCGGGTCCTGGGTCTGCGGTACCCCATGCCGAACAGTCTTCCGATGGACGGCAGTCCGGCCATCAGGTGCCAGTCGCCGATGTGGACTCCGGCCGCGTGCACGCGGACCAGCACCTCCGCCGGGCCGGGAACCGGCACCGGAATGTCCGCGAGCTCCAGCACCTCCGCCGATCCGTACCTGTCCTGAACGATCGCTTTCACAGGTGACTCCAAACGAGGGTCCGAGAACCCGGATGTTGGCTATGGTCCATAGCGCGTACGGCGCTTGGCCGAGGGGGAGCGATGGCGCGGGTGATCTGTGTGCACGGTATCGGTCAGCAGTTCGGCGGAGAACGGGAACAGCACGGCCGATGGTGGCCCGCCATGGCCGACGGCCTGAGCCGGGCCGGCCACGAGGACCGGTTGAAGCCCGCCGACATCGCCTGCGTGTTCTACGGCGACCTGTTCCGGCCGCCCGGCCGGGTGCTATCCGGCAGCGAACCGCCCTGGGACGCCGCCGATGTGGAGCCGGAGTTCGAGGCGGAGCTGCTGCGGCTGCTGTGGGCCGAGGCCGCCCGTACCGACCCCGCCGTGGTCCCGCCCGACGCCCCCACGCTGGCCCGCACCCCGCGCTCCGTCCAGCGTGCCCTCGACGCCCTCAGCCGGTCCCGGTTCTTCTCCGGCCTCGCCCTGCGGGCCCTGGTCGCCGACCTCCGGCAGGTCCGCCGCTACCTGTGCGACCCCGGGGTCCGCCCCGCCGTCGCCGCGCGGGTGGCCGCCCGGATCACCCCCGACACCCGCCTCCTGGTGGGCCATTCGCTGGGCAGCGTCGTCGCGTACGAGAGCCTCGCCGCGCACCCGGAATGGCCGGTCCGCGCCCTGCTGACGCTCGGCTCCCCGCTGGGCATCCGGAACCTGGTCTTCGACCGGCTCAGCCTGCCCGCCGGCGGCGCGCCCGGCGACTGGCCGGGCTCGGTCGAACAGTGGACCAACATCGCCGACGAGGGCGATGTGGTCGCCCTGGCCAAGGACCTGCGCCCGCTGTTCGGCGAGCGGATCCACAGCCATCTGGTGCACAACGGCGCGCACGCCCACGACATGACCCGCTACCTCGACACCGCAGCGGCCGGCGCGGCCGTCGCCGATGGCTGCGGCCTCCGCTGAGGGCCCGCGCCGCTACGTGCTGGCCACGGCGGTCGCGCACATCGACGGGCACCCCGAGTACGACGTGCCGGAACTCGCCGAGGACGTCCGCCGGATGACGGCCCTGTTCACGGAACTGGGCTACGAACCGGTCACCCCGCCCGGGCCGGTCACCCCGCCCGGGCCGGTCACCCCGCCCGGGCCGGTCACCCCGCCCGGGCCGGTCACCCCGCCCGGGCCGGTCACTCCGCCCGGGCCGGTCACTCCGCCCGGGCCGGAGGCGGGCCCGTGGACCGATCCCGGACGGGAGCAGCTCACCCGTACCCTCCGCGGGTTCTGCACCGACCCCGACCGCCGCCCCGACGACTACCTGGTCTGCTACCTCGCCGCCCACGGCGTGGTGGCGGACTCCAGCGGCGTCCACTACCTGATGCTCGCCGACACCGACCCCGTCGACCTGCGCGGCACCGCCCTGCCCACGGCCGATCTGGTCTCCCTGATCTGGGAGGACACCCGGCTCGAACGGGTCCTGCTGCTCCTGGACTGCTGCCACGCCGAAGCCGGCACCGACGACGCCCTGCACGCCGCCCTGCAGGCCCGCCGGTTCCGCAGCCCGGCCGGCCCGGACGGCGGCGGCTCCACCACCGGCCGTACGACCGGCCCTACGACCGGCCACACCACCGGCCTCGCCCTGGTCGCCGCCTCCCGCCGCAAGGACGTCACCCGCCCCGGCGCGCTGCCCGCCGCGTTCGAGCGAGCCGTCCGCAGCCGGGCCACCGCCGGCCACGCCCCCGCCGCCATCAGCCTCGAACACGTCATGGCGGCCGTCAGCGCCGACCCCCAGGTCCCCGAGTGGCAGCGCCCCGTCTGGTCCATCGGCCAGGCCTCAGCCGCCATCCCCGAGTTCCTGCCCAACCCCCGGTACGTCCCCGACGCCGCCGACCTCAAGCTCGACGAGATCGACCGGCTGATCCGGCTCCGCTCCCGGGAGCGCACCGCCCGCGAGGAGGAACTGCTCAGCCACTTCCTGCCCCGGGCGCGCGGCACCGACGTACCCACCGAGGAGGTCTGGGACTTCACCGGCCGGCACCAGGCCCTGCACGCGACCGCCCGCTGGCTCGACGCCCGCCCCCACCACCGGCTCTGCGTGGTCACCGGGGACCCCGGCTCCGGCAAGTCCTCACTGCTCGGAATGGTCACCCTGCTCGCCGACCCGGAGCGGGCCGCCGCCGTCCCCCGCGACCGGCTGCCCGACGGCGACCTGCCGGCCCCCGGCACCGTCCACGCGGCCGTGCACGCCGGCCACAAGTCCACCCGGCAGCTGCTCGACGCGATCGCCGCCGCCGCGGACTGCGCGGCCGAGACCGTCGGTGCCCTGACCGCGGCCCTGCAACGCCGCACCGACCCGCTCGTCATCCTCGTCGACTCGGTCGACGAGGCCCTCGACCCGCGCGGCGCCACCGAGGAACTCCTGCTGCCGCTGACCGATCCCGAACTGGGCCTGCCGCTGCGGCTGTTGCTCGGTGCCCGCCGCCACGTCGCCCAGCGGCTGCCCGCCTCCGCCGTGCGCATCGACCTCGACGAGGAGGAGTACGCCGACCCGCTCGCCGTCCGCGCGTACGTCCGCGGGCTGCTCACCGTCCCCGGTTCGGTGCTCGCCACCGTCGAACCCCACCGGGTGGACGCGGTCGCCGGCGCCGTCGCCGAAGCCGCCGGCCGGTCCTTCCTGGTAGCCCGGATCACCGCCCGTACGGTCGCCCGCGAGATCCGCGTCCCCGACCCCGACGACTCCGCCTGGCGGGCCGCCCTGCCCCGGCTGCCCGGCGAGGCCATGGAACGCGATCTGCGCCAGCGCCTCGGGGACCGCGCGGACACCGCCCGCGACCTGCTGGTGCCGCTCGCCTTCGCGCAGGGCGTCGGCCTGCCCTGGGCGGGGGTGTGGCCGCAGCTGGCCAGCGCCCTGTCGGGCCGCACGTACGGCGACGCCGACCTGTTCCGGCTGCGGGACGAGGCCGGTTCGTACATGGTCGAGAGCGTCGAGGACGGCGGCTCCGTCTACCGCGTCTACCACCGCGCGCTCATCGAATACCTGCGGGAGGGCCGGGACGAACGCGCCGTCGAGGCCACCGTGACCCAGGTCCTGCGGGCCTCCGTCGACCGCCTCCCGGGCGGCGGCTGGCCCGCCGCCCACCCCTACGTACGCCGCTACCTGGCCCTGCACGCGGGCGCGGCCGGCGTCCTCGACGAGCTGGTCCAGGACGCCGACTACGTACTGTCCTGCGCCCCCGGCCAGTTGATGGCCGCGCTGCCCGGCCTGCGCACCCCGGCCGGCCGGCGGGCGGGCGACGCGGTGAAGGAACTGGAAGGCGACCTCCGCCGGTCGGACGGCCGCGCCACCACCCCCGAGGTCCGCGCCCGCCTCCGCCTGGCGGCGGTCTGCCGGGGCGCCGGGGCCCTCGCGGACTCCTGCGACCCGGCGCCGGGGGAGCAGTGGCCGGAGTGGCGGGTGCGGTGGGCGGTGTGGAACCCGCACGGCGGGAAGCGGGCCTACGAGGGGCTGAGAGACTGGGCCGGGGTGGTGGTTCCCCGGCCCACGCAGGGCGCCGACTTCTGCGGCATGCCGGAGAGCGGCAGCTTCGAGAGCTGGGACCTCGACTTGGGGGAGCTCCGGGAGGTACCGGTCCAGGGACCGGGATGGCTGAGGCAGGGGCCGTGGACGGCGCTGCCGCCACCCGCGCGCGCGGTGGCGGTGGTGCTCGACGACTTCTTCCGGCGGAATCCGGCGGACAGCGCGACGGCCCACGCGCGGCGCCCGCGCCTCGTGGAGTCCGCCTGGGAACTGCGCGTCTTCGACCCCGGTACGGGCGCGATGAGCTCGTGGCGGCTGCCCGTGCCGCCCGACGCACCGCCGACGCTGGAACGCACGCCCTCACACCTGGCGGTGAGTGCCGCGGACGGATTCCCCAGTCATGCGGCCTTGCTCGTCCCACCCCACCGGCTGCTCGTCTACCGACTGGAGAAGGAGCCCGGGCAGCGGCAGCTCACCCGTGCGCAGCGCAGGACCGCGTACGAGTTCGAACGCCGGGAGGTCGAGGAGCGACTGCACCAGCGGGCGGGAACGCTGGTCGGGATGACGGCTGAGGGGGACCCTTCGATCACGGTCTGTGCGGCACCGGACGGGATGCCCGAGGGACGGTTCCTGGTCGGCACGGCCGAGGGGGAGGTCCTGGTCCTCGACGGCAGCGGCCGGATGGTCTCGCCGATCCGTACCGGTCACCACGCCGAGGTGACGGCCATGGCGGTGATCCACCCCCACCCGCACGGCCGGCTGCTGGTGTCGGGCGGCCGGGACGGACGGGTCCAGCTCACTCCCATGGGCACGGACGAGGCTCCCCGCACCCTGCTCGCCTCCCGTTTCGTGATCACCTCCCTCGCGGTGGTGCGCAGGGACCGCCAGTGGATGGTGGCCGTGGCCACCGCCGACGGCCTCCTGCACCGCATCGACGTGGAAAGCGGCCGCCCCGTCGGCCTGCCGCTCGACGTCGCCCGGTGGGGCCCCCGACTCGCCGCCTTCGGTCTCGGCGCCACCGCGTGCGTCGCCGTCCAGGGCGGTGGCCGGGGGCTCCAGCTCTACGACCTGATCGGCGGGGAGCGGATCGGCGGCCAGGAAGACGAACACGAGGCGAGCGCCCTGACCCGGATCGGCGGGACCCTCTGCGTCGGTGGCACGGACGGCATCGTCCGGCTGCTGCCGACCGCGCACGTCACCGATACCCGGCAACTCGTCGCACACGACGTGCCCGTGATCGCCCTGGGCGAGGTCCGGGGGCCGGGCGGGGTGCCCTGCCTGGTCAGCGTGGGCGCCGATCACCGGATCCGCTGCTGGGACCCCCAGCGGCGCACCGAACTGTGGCACCGCCCGGCCGTTCCGCTGCCGCCGGGCATCGGGGAGCGGACGGATTCCCTCAGCCACGCGGTGTGCGGCCGCACCGGGGCGGGCCTCGACTACGTCGCCACCACGCGCCATGTCGACCTCGGCCGGGTACGGATCCTGCTGCTGGCCGGCGGACTGCCGGTCCGGGAGCAGGAGTTCAGGGCACCGAGCCCGGTCACCGCGTTGTGCGCGGGCCGGGTCCGCGGCCGGGACGTCGTGGTCGCCGGTACCGACGACGGCCGGGTCCTCTGCTGGGACCTGGGGGACGGCGGTCGATGGTGGGGCGGGGGCCGGACCCCCGCCGGGGCCTGGCTCACCGCCCTCGCCCTCGCCCCGGACGGCTCCGGCCGCCTCGCCGGCGGCACGGAGGACGGCACCGTCCACCAGTGGTCCGTGCCCGACGGACGCCTGCTCCCCGACCCGGTTCCGGCCCACCGCCGAAGGGTCCGCGCGCTGTCCTTCGTCACCGGCAACGGAGGGGACCGGGGGCCGTGGCTGGTGAGCTCGGGAGACGACCACCGGCTCGTGGCCCGGGAGCCGGACGGCGCCGGCGGGATCCGAACCGTGTGGGAGCGGCGCACCGACCGGCGGATCCGCTCCCTCCACCCGGCTGCCTCAGGACTCGTCTGCGGGGACGACCTGGGCGGTCTGCACCTGCTGACCCGTGAGGGGCCCGGCTGGGTCCTGCGGGACGGGCGGGAGCCGGTGCCCTCCGGCCGTGCGGTGGCCACCACCCTGTTCGGGGACCGCCCCGTGTGCGTCTCGCCGGGCGGTCACGACGTGCTGCTGGTGCACGACCTCGCCGACGGTTCCCCGGTGCAGCGGCTGAGATCCGCGTTCGGCTCCGGTCACCGGGCGGTCACCGCCGTGCGCCGGCGCTCCCCGGACGGCAGTCCTCGCCCCCTGGTGTTCGCCCGTACCGGCGAAGGACTGCTCGAATACTGGGACTTCGCCGACCCGGCCGCCCCCGTACGGACCGGCAGGCCGATGGGGCTGGCCGTACCGCACGACGACGGCCGGGGCGTGAAGAGGCTGGCGGCCTTGCCGGACCCGGCCGGGGAGGCGGAAGACCTGTACTCGCTCTCCGCCGTCGGGCCGGTGTTCGCGGTGCAGGACGTGGCGCGCGGCCCGCTGGTGCACCAGGTGCTGTGGAGCGACGGGCTCCGCACGCCGTTCTTCGGCCTGCGGCCCGACACGGTGCCCGTGTACCCGCAGCCCATGCCGCGGGAAGGGCAGACCCAGCCCCTCCGCCTGAAGGCCCCGTGGGCGGTGCGCAGCGCCGGCCGTACCCTCGGGATCGTCGAGACGGAGAGGGCGCGGGTCTCGCTCGTCGACCTGGAGACGGGGCACTGGGCTCGGGCCTCGCTCGCCGGCCACGACCTGGTGGAGGCTTTCGTGGTCACCCTGGACGACGGCGGTGCCGGTGTCCTCCTGGTCGGTGCCCGGATGGCCTGGCTCTATCCGGTGCCGTCCTTGCTGGAGGCGCTCGCCGACCCGGAACCCCCTTTCGAGGGGCTCCGGTTCCTCGGCAGGCCCCGCGCCCTGCGGCTGCGGCCGAAACCGGTGCGCCCCGTGGCCCACAACGTCGCCCGCTTCACGGTCCGGCATGCCGCACCGCTTCCCGGCGGCCGAGAGTACGTGGTCGCCGGCAGCCGTCTGCTCCTCATCCGGTCCGTCTCCGGCGGCTCCCCGCGCCACCTCGTCGAACTCCCCTCTCCCTGCACGGCCCTGGCCGTCTCCCCGGCCGGCGAGATCGCCGTGGCGACCCGCAACGGCCTGTTGCTGTTCGACCCGCCCGGCAGCCCCCGCGGCCGCTAGAGTCCGGGCAGAGCACTCCGGACGAGGGGGACGCATGGCCAAGGTCAACATCAGCCTGGACGCCGAGCTGGTCGTGGAGGTGATGGTGCTCGCCGGCGTCGGCTCGCCGCAGGACGCCGTCGAGGCGGTCGTACGCGACTACATCGCCCGCGGCCACCGGACCGAAGCCCGGGTCGAACTGAAGGACACCCAGCACCGCCGGCACGACCTCCGCCCCCAGGAGCCCCCGCAGGGCTAGGGGGTGTCCGGCGGATCAGGGTCGGATCAGCCCGGCCCGCCTGGCACCGCGGCTTGCCGCGTTGTCGTCGGTCGCCGACGCTCCGCGTGGGCTCCCTCCTCCGCCTTGCAATCCACGGCACCAGACGACCCGGGCTGATCCGACGCTGATCCGCCGGACACCCCCTAGCGGGCTCGATCGCCCGCTGGGTCAGGAGCTCGGCGGCGGGCTGAACTCAGCCTGGGCCTGCGGGGTCTGCGATCACCAGGTCGCCGACCGTGTCCGCCAGTGCCTCTCGGGCCGGCCGGGGCATCCCGCTGTCGGTGACGAAGCAGTCGATGCGGTCCAGCGGGGCGAAGGAGCTCAGGCCGACCACACCCCACTTCGTGTGGTCCGCGACCACCACGACCCGCCGGGCGGCGGCCACCAGGGCCCGGTTGGTCTGGGCTTCGGCCAGGTTCGGGGTGGTCAGCCCGGCGCCTTCGCTGACCCCGTGGACGCCCAGGACCAGCAGGTCCACGTGGAGCGAGGAGATCACCAGGTCGGCGAGCGGGCCGACCAGGGCGGCCGACGGGGTGGGGGAGCCGCCGGTGAGCAGCAGGGCGGGGGCTTCGGCCTCCCCGCGGTCGCGGGCCGCGGCCCGGACGAGGTCGGCGACCGGCAGCGAGTTGGTGAGGACGGTCAGCCGGGGGATCTCCAGCAGCCGGGCGGCCACCGCGCAGGCGGTGGTGCCGGCCGAGACCGCCACCACGCTGCCCGGCTCGACGAGCCCCGCGGCGGCCTCCGCGATGGCGGCCTTGGCGGGCCCCGCCAGGGAGGCCTTGGCGTCGAAGCCGGGCTCCTCCCCGCGCGCTCCGGGAGCGGCGACGGCCCCGCCGTACACCTTCTCCAGCAGCCCGCGCGCGGCCAGCGCGTCGAGGTCCCGGCGGACCGTCATGTCCGAGACGCCCAGCCGGTCGACCAGGTCGGCGACCCGGACCGCGCCGTCGCGCCGGACCGTTTCGAGGATGAACGCACGTCGCTGCTGGGCCAGTTGCACCTCAACAGCGTAGCACGCAGGATCTGTTGATTCTTATAGGATTCTGTTTACTCTTGGGGGGTGAAGAAGAGCATCACGAAACTCGCCGACGGTCGTGAGCTGATCTACTACGACACCGACGAGAGCGCCGTGCGCGACACCCCGGACCCGCGCCGGCTGGAGCGCACCGAGAGCCGCCCGGAACTCCGCCGCGACGAGGCGACCGGCGACTGGATCACCATCGCCGCCCACCGCCAGACCCGCACCCACCGACCCCCCGCCGACCAATGCCCGCTGTGCCCCGCCCGGGACGGCCGGACCGGCGAGATCCCCGCCGCCGACTACGAAGTCGTGGTCTTCGAGAACCGCTTCCCCTCCCTCGCCGGCGGGGCGGGCCGCTGCGAGGTGGTCTGCTTCACCCCCGAACACGACGCCGGCTTCGCCGATCTCACCGAGGACCGGGCCCGCCTGGTCCTCGACGCCTGGACGGACCGCACCCGGGAACTGTCCGCACTGCCCGGCGTCGCGCAGGTGTACTGCTTCGAAAACCGGGGCGCCGACATCGGCGTGACCCTCGCCCACCCGCACGGCCAGATCTACGCCTTCCCCTTCACCACCCCGCGCACCGCCAAGATGACCGCCGCCGCGGCCGCCCACCGCGCCACCACCGGCCGCAACCTGTTCGAGGACCTGCTGGCCGGAGCCCGTGCCGCCACCGAGCGCGTGGTCACGGCGGGGGAGCACTGGACGGCCTTCGTGCCGTACGCCGCCCGCTGGCCCTACGAGGTGCACCTCTACCCGCACCGCAGGGTCCCCGACCTGACCTGCCTCACCGAAGCCGAACGCGCCGAGTTCCCGGGCATCTACCTGGACCTGCTGCGCCGCTTCGACCGGCTTTTCGGCCTCCCGGACCCCACCCCGTACGTCTCCGCCTGGCACCAGGCCCCCGTCCCGGACGGTGCCGGCACCGAACTCGCCCTGCACCTCGAGCTGTTCACCGTCCGGCGGGCGCCCGGCAAGCTCAAGTACCTGGCCGGCACCGAATCCGGCATGGAAGCCTTCATCAACGACGTGGCGCCGGAGGCGGCCGCCCGGCAGCTGCGGGAGTCCGTATGACCGACGACATCACCGCCGAGAGCACCGACGGAATTGCCGCCGTGTTCCGGGAGCTCTACGGCGCGCAGCCGGACGGCGTCTGGGCGGCGCCCGGCCGGGTCAACCTGATCGGTGAACACACCGACTACAACGACGGCTTCGCCCTGCCCATGGCCCTGCCGCAGAGCGTCCGGCTGGCCGCCCGCCGCCGCGGGGACGGCGTCCTGCGGCTGCACAGCGCCCAGTCGGGCGGCCCGGCCGCCGAACTCCGGGCGGACGGGCTCGCCCCCGGCGCGGTCACCGGCTGGGCCCGCTACCCGGCCGGCGTGGTCTGGGCGCTCACCGAGGCCGGGCACGACGTGTCCGGCGGCGCCGACCTGCACCTCGACAGCACCGTCCCCACCGGCGCCGGCCTCTCCTCCTCCGCCGCCCTCGAATGCGCCGTCGCCGTCGCCCTCGACGAGCTCTACGGCCTGGGACTGGCCGGCCCCGAACTGGCCCGGATCGCCCAGCGCGCCGAGAACGCCTTCGCCGGGGTGCCCTGCGGGATCATGGACCAGATGGCCTCCGTCTGCTGCACGGAGGGCGCCGCCCTGCACCTCGACAGCCGCACCCTCGGCCACCGCCAGGTGCCCTTCGACCTCGACGGCCACGGCCTGCGGCTGCTGGTCATCGACACCCGCGTCCAGCACGACCTCGCCGACGGCGCGTACGCGGGCCTGCGGGCCGGCTGTGAACGTGCCGCGGCCCTCCTCGGCCTGCCCGCCCTGCGCGACCTCCCGGACGAGGACCTCCCCGCCGCCCTGGCCGCCCTGCCCGACCGACTGGTGCCGCTGGTCCGCCACGTGGTCACCGAGAACGCCCGCGTCACCGAAGCCGTCGCCCGGCTCACGGCCGGGGACCCCGCCGCCCTCGGCCCCCTCCTCACCGCCGGGCACGCCTCCCTCCGCGACGACTACCGGGTCAGCTGCCCCGAGACCGACCTCGCCGTGGCCGGCGCCGTCGGCGCCGGAGCCCTGGGCGCCCGGATGACCGGCGGCGGCTTCGGCGGCTCCGTCATCGCCCTCACCCCGGCCGACCGGACCGACCGGGTGCGCGCGGCCGTCACCAGGGCCTTCGAGTCGGCCGGCCACCGTCCCCCGGCCGTCCTCGAAGCCGCCCCGTCCCGAGGCGCCACCCGCCTCGCCTGACCGGCCGGCCCCGGCGGCCGCGGCACAGCCGAACGGTCGGTCACGGCCGCCACCGCCGCCCCCCGAACTCATTCGGGCGTCCGCCGCCGTGCGGGCCCGCCCCGGGTGATGCATGCTCGGGAACATGACCGACCCGAGCGACGCGGTCGCAGCCGACCGTGCCCTGAAGAGCAGGCACCGTGCGATGTGGGCGCTGGGCGACTACCCCGCCGTGGCCTCCCGCCTCATCCCCGAACTGGGCACCGTACTGACCCGGGCCTGCCGCGTCACCAGCGGGACCCGGGTGCTCGACATCGCCGCCGGCTCCGGCAACGCCTCGATCCCGGCGGCACAGGCCGGGGGACACGTGGTGGCCTCCGACCTCACCCCCGAGCTGCTGGAGACCGGCCGCCGGCTGGCCCAGGAGGCCGGCGTCGACCTGGAATGGCGGGAGGCGGACGCCGAGGCGCTGCCCTTCGGCGACGCGGAGTTCGACACCGTCATGTCCTGCGTCGGCATCATGTTCGCCCCGCACCACCAGGCCGCCGCCGACGAGATGGTCCGCGTGTGCCGCCCGGGCGGCACCATCGGGCTGGTCAACTGGACCCCGCAGGGATTCATCGGCCAGATGTTCGGCGTCATGAAGCAGTACATGCCCCCGCCGCCGCCCGGCGTGCAGCCGCCGCCCCTGTGGGGCGACGAGGCGCACGTACGCGAACTGCTCGGCGACCGGGTCACCGACGTGGAGGCGCGGACCCGGACCGTCCGGGTGGACCGGTTCGAACGGCCCGAGGAGTTCCGCGAGTTCTTCAAGGCCTGCTACGGGCCGACGATCGCCGTGTACAAGGCCATCGCCGACCGGCCCGACCAGGTCGCCGCCCTCGACGAGGAGCTCGCCGCGCTCGCCGAGCGGAACACCAAGGACGGCGGCATGGACTGGGAGTACCTGCTGCTCACCGCCCGACGAGCCGGGCAGGATGTCTTTTAAGTCCGAGTAAGTCCCGGCGATTCGGCCGGAGTTCACCCTGAGACACGCTCACCATCGGGTGACGGTCCCGGACTGCCCGGCACGGGGCCGCCAGGGTGATCTTCATGATCACCCGTACCCTGCGGCGCCGTGCCGCCGTCCTGGCCGCCGTCCTGGCCGCCGCCCTCCTGCAGCCCGCCGCGGCGGAGGCCACCGCCCCCGCCGCCGGCCGCACCGCCGCCGCCTCCCTGCCGGCCCCGGCCGCGCCCGCGAACTCCTGCCCGCGGGTCGAGGACCACCTCTTCGCGGCGGCCGACCGCCGCGCCGACATCGCCCGCATCACCCCGTCGCCGTCCTGGCGGATCAACTGCAAGCAGCTCTACCGCGCCGACAGCCGGCCGCCGACGGTGGTCTTCGAGGAGGGATTCCACCCCCGGGACACCGTCGGCGGCCAGTACGACCTGGAGCAGTACGTCCTGGTCAACCAGCCCTCCCCGTACGTCTCCACGACCTACGACCACGACCTGTACAAGACCTGGTGGAAGAGCGGCTGGAACTACTACATCGACGCCCCCGGCGGTGTGGACGTCAACCAGACCATCGGCGACACCCACAAGTGGGCCTCCCAGGTCGAGGTCGCCTTCCCGGGCGGCATCGACCGCTCGTTCGTCGTCGGGGTCTGTCCCGTCGACAAGACGACCAAGACCGAGATCATGGAGCAGTGCCAGGACAACCCGCACTACCGCCCCTGGCGCAACACCTTCCCCTCCTGATCCGAAGCTGCTCGGGAGCCAGGAGCCAGGAGCCGGAACAACCGGGAGCGGGACAGCCGGTAGCCGGTAGCCGGTGCTAGGAGGCGTGTACGGCCGCGGCCAGGAACTGTGTCGCGGCCAGCTCCCCGTACAGCGGGTCGCCCGCCACCAGCTCCTCGTGGGTGCCGACCGCCCGCACCCGGCCGGCCTCCATCACCACGATCCGGTCGGCGAGCGTCACCGTCGACAGCCGGTGCGCCACCACCAGCACGGTGGTGTCCCGGGCCGCCTCCGCCACCACGTCGCGCAGGGCCAGCTCGTTGACCGCGTCCAGCTGCGAGGTGGCCTCGTCGAGCAGCAGCAGCCGCGGCTTGCGCAGCAGCGCCCGCGCGATCGCCACCCGCTGCCGCTCACCGCCGGACAGCGTGGACCCGCGGTGCCCGACCATGCTGTCCAGCCCCTCCGGCAGCCGGCCGACCAGGGTGTCCAGCCGGGCCCGGCCCAGCACCTCCGCGATCTCCTCCTCGGTGGCCTGCGGCGCACCGAACACGAGGTTCTCCCGCAGCGTCCCGGCCATCACCGGGGCGTCCTGCTCCACATAGCCGATGGCGGCCCGCAGCTCGGCCAGCGGCCACTCCCGCACGTCCCGGCCGTCGACCAGGACCCGCCCGCCGGTCGCCTCGTAGAACCGCTCGATCAGACCGAACACGGTGGTCTTGCCCGCACCCGACGGCCCGACGAACGCCGTCATGCCGGCCCCCGGCACCGTGAAGCTCACGCCGTGGTGGACGGGCGGCAGATCCGGCCCGTACCCGAAGCGGACGTCCTCGAACGCGACCGTCGCCGGGGCGCGCCGCGCCGCCGGAACCGCGAGCCCCGACCCGGCGGCCGTCTCCTGCTCGGTCTCCAGCGCCTCGGCCTCGGCGATCCGGGCCAGCGCCGCCGAACCCACCGAGAACTGGGTGGCCGCGTCCGTCAGCTTCGAGATCGGGTCGATCAGGTAGAAGAGGAACAGCAGGAAGGCGACCAGCTCGGCGACGGATATCGCCCCGGACGCGACCCGGGCGCCGCCGATCCCCAGCACCGCCAGGAACGACACCTGCACCGACAGGCCGATCGAGGGCGTGGCCACCGCCTGCCACTTCGCCGAGGCCAGTCCGTGCCGCCAGGCGTCCTCCGCTGCCGCCTCCACCCGGGCGATCTCCCGCGTCTCCGCGCCGGACGCCTTGACCGTGCGGTAGGCGCCGAACGCCCGCTCCAGCACCGTGGAGATCTCCGCGACCGCCTCCTGGGCGCGGGCCGAGGCCTTCGAGATCCGCGGCCAGACCATCGCGGTGGCACCGCCGACCAGCACGATCACCCCGAGGGTCACGCCGAGCAGCACCACGTCCATGGCGGCCATCAGGGCGACCGTCGCGAGGAAGGTGAGCGTGCCGGTCACGGAGGACACCACCGCCGTGGTGGTCACCGACCGCAGCAGCGTGGTGTCGGCGGTCACCCGCGACATCAGGTCGCCCGGCTTGTTGCGCTCCATCTCGGGCATCCGCAGCCGCATCAGCCGGCCCACCAGCGTGCGCCGGGCGCTCAGCACCACCGATTCCGCGGTCCGCTCCAGGACGTACGCGCCCAGCGCGTCGATGACCGTCCCCAGCAGGACCAGGGCGGTCAGCGCCACCAGCACCCCGGCGATCGGCGAATCGTCGCCCAGCCGTTCCACCAGAGCCTTGGCGGCGAGGGGCTGCGCCAGCCCGCTCGCCGCACCGATCAGCGAGAGCAGCGCGCCCAGCGCGACCGTCCACCGGTGCGGCCGGAAGTGCCCGTACAGCGCCCGCCAGTTCTGTGCCGCGGGCATCTTCCGCGCGGCGTCCGTCTCGACCCCTGAGTAATCCATGCCCACCAGGATGCGGAAAACCGGCCCCGGACCTGCCCGGCGGGCACCGGGTATGTCACGTCACCCGACCGGACCAGAGCCCGCTCCGGGGACCGGGCCGTCACAGCCCGGACGGCGTACGGGCGGTGACACGAACGGACGCGTCCTCACGGGCTGTTCCGGCACGACACGCCGAGAACCCGCTTGTAGCGTCGTCGTACCCACCCGGGGTCCGCGGCACCGCCGACGGACCGCCGTGGGTGGCTTGGGGGGTGTCTTGCCGGTCGGGCAGGGCCTGATCGGTACTCCGTGCGAGGAGCCGAGCCGATGCCGAACAACTCTCCCGTCACCACCCTGCTCCGGATCGAACGCGGCCACGCCGAGCCCGAGGAACTGGCCGCGATAGCCGCTGTGTTGACCGCGTGCGCGGCCGGCCGCGCCATGGCCGCCCACGCGGCGGGGAAGCACACGACGCCCGACCACCGATCCCCACGGCGGCCGGGCGTCCTGCGTCAGGTGTGCTGGGCGGGCTGCTGGGCCTGCCGCTGAGGCTCAGGCGCGGTGCAGGATGCGCTTCATCACCGATTCCAGCTCCGCCTCCGGGTCCCGCGCCGGGCCCTCGGAGCGCCAGGCCACGAACCCGTCCGGGCGCACCAGGACCGCCCCGTCGGCCCGTACGCCGTGCGCCGCCGCCCAGTCCGTGCCGTCCTCGGTACGTCCTTCCGCCTCGGGGCCGCTGCCCAGGGTGAATCCCGCCAGCAGGACGGACATCCGCTTCGCCACCCGCGCGGCCGCCGCCTGCCACGGCGTACCGGGGCCGCACAGCAGGGTGAAGGACCGCTCGTACAGGTCGAGGGTGGACTTGCGGCCCTCCGGCACCTGGAGCCACAGGTGCGGGGCGCGTGAGCCGGGCTCGCCGTCGATCTTCATCCCCGGCGGAATGATCTCCCGCTCGGGATCGCCGCCGATGACCGCTCCACTCGGGTAGCAGTACGCCATCGCGGTCGGCAGCATCCGGCTGTCCTTCCCGGCCTTCCCGCTCGGCCCGCCCGGTACGCCCGGAGCTCCGGGGAGCGGCGAATAGCCGGGGTGGTCGTGCTCCACGGACCGGGCGGAGGCGCGTTCACTTGTGGCCAGGGCCACCGGCCGCCGCTCCTCCTCGTACGTGTCGAGCAGGCCCGGACCGGCCTGGCCCGCCAGCACCGCCGCGATCTTCCAGACCAGGTTGTGCGCGTCCTGGATACCGGTGTTGGAGCCGAACGCCCCGGTGGGCGACATCTCGTGCACGGCGTCGCCCGCGAGGAAGACCCGCCCCGCCGAGTACCGCTGCGCCACCCGTTCGGCGGCATGCCACGGTGCCTTCCCGCAGATCTCCACGTCCAGGTCGGGCACACCGATGGCCCGCCGGATGTGGTCCGTGCAGCGCTCGTCGGTGAAGTCCTCCATGGTCTCGCCGGTCTCGGGGTGCCACGGCGCGTGGAAGACCCAGTTCTCGGCGTTGTCCACCGGCAGCAGCGCCCCGTCGGCGCCCGGCTTGATCAAGTAGCAGACGATGAACCGGAGATCACCCAGTACCTCGGGCAGCCGGCGGGAGCGGAAGGTCACGCTCACGTTGTGGAACAGGTCCCCGTTGCCGGACTGCGGGATGCCCAGCTGTTCCCGCACCGGGCTGCGCGGACCGTCCGCCGCGATCAGGTACTGCGCGCGGACCCGGATGTGCCGGCCGCTGTCGCGGTCCTTGACCACGGCGCTGACGCCCTCGGGATCCTGGTCGAAGGAGATCAGCTCGGTGGAGAACCGCACGTCGGCGCCCGCTTGACGGCTCCGCGAGGCCAGCACCGGCTCGATGTTGTTCTGGCTGCACAGGCACCACCGGGTCGGGCTGAACTTGGCCAGCGCCCCGCCCGGGTCGGTGTTCTGCACCAGCCACCGGTGGTCGCCGCCGGTCAGCGAGGTGGCCTGGATCAGGCCCTTGTTCTCTTCCAGGACCTCCGCGGCCCGGCGGATGTCCGGCTCCGCGCCGGCCACCCGGAACAGTTCCATCGTTCGGGCGTTGATGCCACGGCCACGCGGGTGAGGGGAGACCCCCGCGTGCTTCTCGACCAGCAGATGTCTGATGCCGTGCCGGCTCAGGAACAGCGAGGTGGACAGCCCCACCAGGGAGCCGCCCACGACCAGCACCGGCACGTCTACGTCGAACTCTTCTTCCATGGCCTGCTCGGCTCCTTCCCGCGGGGGTGACCCGGTTTCTATGCCCGCTGACCGGCCGTTGTGCGCCGTCGTTCACCCGCTTGATCTGCATGTGTCGCGTTCTGTGGAGGCTGCGGCAACGATCTGTCTTTAGGAGAGCAGCGCCGTGCCCCGGCAATCCGAGGGCCGGCGGGCCTGCGCGAACGGCGCGGCCCCTGTCGCAAGGGAGCGTACGAAATGACGATCAGCCTGCCGGAACGTGTGTCGCAGTCGGCCTTCGACGGATCCCGGCTGCGGGTCGTGATGCTGGTCGATCTGCACGAGGGCACCCAGCACCAGTTCCTGGAGGCCTACGAACGGATCCGCGACCATGTTGCCGCGACTCCCGGCCACCTCAGCGACCAGCTGTGCCAGTCGTTCGAGAATCCCTCCCAATGGCTCATCACCAGTGAGTGGGCGAACGCCCCGCAGTTCCTCGAGTGGGTCAACAGCGAGGCGCACATCGAGCAGATCCGGCCGCTGAGCGCCTGCATCCGCACCACCTCCTCGCTGCGCTTCAACGTGCTGCGCGAGACCGGCCGCAAGGTCACCGGCGGCTCGGTGCAGGCCGCCCCGAGGCTCGGCGACGACCTGGTGCGGCACGCCCTCACCTTCACCGTCAAGGCCGGCGCCGAGGAGCGGGTCGCGAAGATCCTCGCCGACTACGCCGCCCCCGCCGCCCGCGTCGACGACAGCACCCGGCTGTGCCGCACCACCCTGTTCATGCACGGCAACCGGGTCGTCCGGACCGTCGAGGTGAAGGGCGACCTCACCAAGGCGCTCCGGCACGTCGCCCGGCAGCCCGAGGTCCGGGCCGTCGAAGAGGCCATCAACCCGTACCTGGAACAGGACCGCGACCTCGACGACCCCGAGTCCGCCCGGATGTTCTTCACCCGTGCGGCCCTGCCCGCCGTCCACCACGTGGCCGCGCACGCCCCGGCCGCCCCCGCCGGCCCCGGCAAGGCCGACCGGCACGCCCTCTACTACCGGGCCAAGCCCGGCCAGGGCACCGCCCTCGCCCGGTTCCTCGCCCAGCAGGCCGAGGCCGCCGCCGACGCCACCGGAAGCCCGGTGCTCAGCAGCACCGTCTTCCAGCGCGACGACATCGTGGTCCGCCTGATCGACGTACGCGGCCCGCTCGACGCCGACCCCGTCGCCGCCCTCGGCATCGAGGGCACCCGCAAGGCCGCCGTCCTCGACCGGCTGCTCGACAGCACCGCGTACGAGCCCCCGGCCACCGCCCAGCAGCCCGCACAGCTGCTCGCCCGCACCGGCATGCGGCTGGTCACCGACCGGCACGCCACCCAGGACGCCTGACCGCGGACCCGCCCGGTCCGCCCCCGCCCGGTCCCCCGCCCCAGCCCGGTCCGGCCCGACCCAGTCCCGGTCCGGCCGGCTCCGGCCCCGAACCACCGATCCCCGTCCCAGCCCGCCCCCGCCAGGAGGAACGCAGCCATGACCACGCACGCCCCACGCATCGTGGACCTCAGCGAGACTCAGCCCAACCGCAGGCGGGGCGGTGACCTGCGCGCCGTGCTCACCCCGACCTCGGTCGGTTCGACCAGCGGATTCATGGGCCTGGCCCTCATCCAGCCGGGCGAGTGGATCGCCGAGCACTACCACCCGTACTCGGAGGAGTTCATCTACCTGGTGGCCGGCCGGGTCGAGGTGGACCTGGACGGCGTCACCCACGAGATGCGGCCCGACCAGGGTCTCCTCGTCCCCGTCAACGTCCGCCACCGGTTCCGCAACACCGGCTCCGAGGAGGTCCGCATGGTCTTCCACCTCGGCCCGCTGGCTCCCCGCCCCGAGCTGGGCCACGTCGATACCGAGACCAACCCGGCGGGCAAGGGGCACCCGGCACCGTCCCACGGACCGGCCCCCACCCCGGCCCCGTCCGAGGCGCTTTCGTGACCCGCCGGGTGGCCGTCACCGGCATCGGCGTGGTCGCCCCCGGCGGGATCGGCGCCCCGGCCTTCTGGGACCTGCTGTCCCACGGCCGTACGGCGACGCGCGGCATCACCCTCTTCGACCCGACCGGGTTCCGTTCCCGGATCGCCGCCGAAGTGGACTTCGATCCCACCGACCACGGCCTCGACCAGGACACCCTCGCGCGCTGCGACCGGTACATCCAGTTCGCCCTGGTCGCGGCCCGGGAGGCGGTCCGGCACAGCGGACTGGACCTCGCCGCCGCCGATGCCTGGCGCACCGGTGTCTCCCTGGGGACCGCCGTCGGCGGCACCACCCGGCTGGAGCACGACTACACCGCCGTCAGCGGCAAGGGCGCCTGGTGGGACGTGGACCACCACCCCGCCGGCCCGCACTTGCACCGGGCCTTCACCCCGGCCACCCTGGCCGCCACCGTCGCCGAGGACGTGGGCGCCCGCGGCCCGGTGCAGACCGTGTCCACCGGCTGCACCTCCGGCCTGGACGCCATCGGCTACGCCTGCCACTCCATCGAGGAGGGCCTGATGGACGTGTGCATCGCCGGCGCCTCCGACTCGCCCATCTCCCCGATCACCGTGGCCTGCTTCGACGCCATCAAGGCGACCTCGGCGAACAACGACGACCCCGCCCACGCCTCGCGCCCCTTCGACGCCCGCCGCGACGGCTTCGTCCTCGGCGAGGGCAGCGCCGTCCTCGTCCTGGAGGAGCTGGAGCACGCCCGGGCCCGCGGCGCCACCGTGCTCTGCGAGATCGGCGGCTACGCCACCTTCGGCAACGCCCACCACATGACCGGGCTCACCACCGAAGGCATCGAGATGGCCCGCGCCATCTCCGTCGCCCTCGACCACGCGCGCCTCGACCCCACCGAGGTCGACTACGTCAACGCCCACGGCTCCGGCACCAAGCAGAACGACCGCCACGAGACCGCCGCGGTCAAGCGGGTGCTCGGCGAGCACGCGTACAACACCCCGATGAGCTCCATCAAGTCGATGGTCGGCCACTCGCTGGGCGCCATCGGGGCCATCGAACTGGTGGCCTGCGTGCTCGCCCTCCTCCACCAGGTGGTACCGCCCACCGCCAACTACGAGAACCCCGACGCGGAATGCGACCTGGACTACGTCCCCCGCACCGCCCGCGAGCGGAAGCTGCGCACCGTCCTGTCGGTGGGCAGCGGCTTCGGCGGCTTCCAGTCCGCGGTCGTCATGTCACGGCCGCCCGAATCCGCCCGGACGAAGGTGAGGACTGCATGAGCGCAAGAGCACCGGCGCCCCGCGACCGCACCGCGGTGATCACGGGAATCGGCGTCGTCGCCCCCAACGGGGTCGGCGCCGGCGCCTTCTGGAAGGCCACCCAGGCGGGCACCAGCGTGCTGGACCGCATCACCCGCAAGGGCTGCGAGCACCTGCCGCTGCGGATCGCGGGCGAGGTCCGGGACTTCGACCCGCACGGGCTGGTCGAAGAGCGCTACCTCGTCCAGACCGACCGGTTCACCCACTTCTCCCTCGCCGCCGCCGACATGGCCCTGGAACAGGCCCTGCTCGGCCGGGCGGACTACGAGGACGACTCGTTCTCGGTCGGGGTGATCACCGCGGCGGGTTCCGGCGGCGGCGAGTTCGGCCAGCGCGAACTCCAGCAACTGTGGGGTCAGGGACCCACCTACGTCGGCCCCTACCAGTCCATCGCCTGGTTCTACGCCGCCACCAGCGGCCAGATCTCCATCCGGGGCGGCTTCCGCGGCCCCTGCCAGGTGGTGGCCAGCGACGAGGCAGGCGGACTCGACGCCTTCGCCCAGGCGGCCCGGACCATTCGGCGGGGCACTCCCACCGTGCTCGTCGGCGCGGCCGAAGCACCGCTGGCCCCCTACTCGATGGTCTGCCAGCTGGGCTACCCCGAGCTCAGCACCCACCCGGACCCGACCCGCGCCTACCGCCCCTTCACGGCCTCCGCCTGCGGGTTCGCCCCCGCCGAGGGCGGCGCCGTGCTCATCGTGGAGGACCGGGAACGGGCCGCCGCCCGCGGCGCCCCCCTGCGCGCCGAAGTCGCCGGCCACGCCGCCACCTTCACCGGTGCCGGACAGTGGGAACGGTCCCGGGAGGGACTGGCCCGGGCCATCACCGGCGCCCTGCGGCAGGCCGGCTGCGCCCCCGAGGAGATCGACGTGGTCTTCGCGGACGCCCTCGGCGTCCCCGAGGCAGACCGGGCCGAGGTCCTCGCCCTCGCCGACGCCCTCGGCACCGCACACGGCCGTTCCGTACCCGTGACCGCCCCCAAGACGGGTACCGGCCGGGCCTACTGCGGCAGCGCCGCCCTCGACGTGGCGGCCGCCGCCCTGACCCTCGAACACGGCCTGGTGCCCCCCACACCGAACATCTTCGACGTCTGCCACGACCTCAACCTGGTCACCGGCGCCGCCCTGGCCTCGAACCCGCGCACCGCGCTGGTCCTCAGCCGCGGCCTGATGGGTTCCAACTCGGCCCTCGTCCTCCGCACCCCCTCACGCTAAGGAGCCGCACATGTCCGAACGCCTCACCGTCGAAGAGCTCAGCACCCTGATGAAGCGAAGTGCCGGCGTCAGCGTCGAGCCCTCGGTGCTCGCCTCCCGGCCCGACGCCGCCTTCGCGGACTACGGCCTGGACTCGCTCGGGCTGCTCGGCATCGTCGCCGAGCTGGAGAAGCGGCACGGCCACCCCCTCCCCATCGAGGTGGACCAGTGCAAGACCCCCCGGGCCTTCCTCGACCTGGTCAACGACAGCCTCGTGACGGGAGCCTGACCATGCCCGGACACACCGACAACGAGATCACCGTCGCCGCCCCGGTGGACCTGGTCTGGAAGATGACCAACGACCTGCCGAACTGGCCCCGGCTGTTCAGCGAGTACGCGTCCATCGAGATCCTCGCCGAGGAGGGCGACACGACCCGGTTCCGCCTCGCCATGCACCCGGACGAGAACGGGGTGGTCTGGAGCTGGGTCTCCGAACGCACCGTCAACCGGGACGAACTCCAGGTCAAGGCCCGCCGCGTGGAGACCGGACCGTTCGAGTACATGAACATCCACTGGGAGTACGCCGAGGTCCCCGGCGGCACCAAGATGCGCTGGCGGCAGGACTTCGCGATGAAGCCCGGCGCCCCGCTCGACGACGCGGGCATGACCGACCGCATCAACCACAACTCCCGGATCCAGCTGGAACTCATCCGGGACAAGATCGAAGCCCACGTCTGAGGAGGCCGCACCGATGCACCAAGCGCTCATCGTGGCCCGGATGGCACCCGAGTCGGCGGGCGACATCGCCCGGGTCTTCGCCGAGTCCGACGCCGGTGAACTCCCGCACCTGGTGGGGGTGACCCGCCGCAGCCTGTTCCAGTTCGGCGACGTCTACCTGCACCTGTTCGAGACCCCGCACCCGCCGGGTCCCGAGGTGGCCAAGCACAGCTCCCACCCGCTGTTCCGGGACATCAGCGAGCAGCTCTCCGCGTTCGTCAGGCCGTACGACCCGGAGACCTGGCGCAGCCCCAGCGACGCGATGGCCCGCCAGTTCTACAGCTGGCACTCAGGGGGCTGACCGCAGCTCCTCGGCGGCCGCGGCCGCCACCGCCCCCGCCACCGCGGACAACGCGGGGGAGTGCAGCTTCCACTGCTGCCAGTACAGCGCCACATCCAGCGGACGGTCCGGCGCCAGCGCGGTCAGCGCGCCGGACCCCAAACCCGGCAGCGCCTGCGGCTCGGGCACCAGTCCCCAGCCGAGGCCAGCCGTCACCGCGTCGCGGAACCCCTCCGAGGACGGCACCTGGTGGCGTACCGGCCCGGCGCCCGCCCGTCCGCCGGTCAGGCCGCGCACGAACGCCTCCTGCAGATCGTCGCTGCGGTCGAAGACGATCACCGGCGCCCGGGGCAGGTCCCGCTCCAGGGGGCCGGCCAGATGGCGCGCGGCGAACCCGGGAGTGGCCACCGCCAGATACCGGGCCAGACCCAGCGGCCGGACCGAGCACCCGGCGACCGGATCCGGGGAGGAGGTGACGGCCGCCATCACCTGCCCCTCCCGGAGCAGCATCGTGGTCCGGCTCTCGTCCTCCCGGTACAGCTCGAAGCAGACCGGCGGATCCTGCGGCACCCGGGTCAGCGCCGGCAGGAACCAGGTGGCCAGCGAGTCCGCGTTCACCGCGATCGGCAGCCGGGCCGGCCCCTGGCCGTCACCGATCCCCAGCTCGGCCCTGGCGTCCCGCTCCAGCCGCGCCAGCTGACGCGCGAACCGCACCACCACCTCCCCGGACCCGGTGGGCCGCACCGGCTTGGTACGCATCAGCAGCACCCGCCCGGTGCGCTGCTCCAGCGCCTTCACCCGCTGGCTCACCGCCGAGGGCGTCACGTGCAGGACCGCCGCGGCGGCGTCGAAGGTGCCCTCGTCCACCACGGCGAGAAGGGTGCGGACCTGGTCCAGCGGAAGTTCGTCCATCACACCCCCACCTTACAGAGCGGCCAAAGAATCGCTAAGGATGCGTAAGAATCTTTAGCTGTACGCATGATCCGTGCGTCCCTACGCTCGAACCCATGACCAGCGGAACCATCCCAGCGGCCCTCGCCGGCTTCGGCACCGGCCTCTCCCTCATCGTCGCCATCGGCGCCCAGAACGCGTTCGTCCTCCGGCAGGGCGTGCGCCGGCACGCCGTCCTCGCCGTGGTGGCCATCTGCGCGATATCCGACGCCCTCCTCATCACCCTCGGCGTCGCCGGGGTCGGAGCCCTGGTCACCGCCTGGCCCGCCGCCGTCACCGCCGTGGGCCTGGCCGGCGGCGCCTTCCTCATCTGCTACGGCATCCTCGCCGCCCGCCGGGTCCTGCGCCCCGACCCCGACGCCGCCCTCAGCACGGCCGGCAAGACCGCCGGCTCGGCCGGCGCCGCCGTCCTGACCTGCCTCGCGATGACCTGGCTCAACCCGCACGTCTACCTCGACACCGTGCTCCTCGTCGGCAGCCTCGCCGCCGACCGCGGCGATCTGCGCTGGGCCTTCGGCATCGGCGCCGCCCTCGCCAGCCTCATCTGGTTCACCACCCTCGGCTACGGCGCCCGCCTGCTCAGCGGCCTGTTCGCCACCCCCAAGGCCTGGCGGGTGCTGGACGGGCTGGTCGCCGCCACGATGCTCACGATGGGAGGCCTCCTGCTCGCCGGGGCCTGACCGCCGTGGTGGGATGGACCGGTCGGATCACCGGGGGGCCACACCGTAAGGACGGGCCGATGGCCGAAGACACGATGCGGGCGATGACGTACGAGACCTACGGCGGATCGGAGGTGCTCACCCAGGCCCGGCTGCTGCGGCCGAAGTACGGACCCGGCGAGGTGCTGGTCCGGGTGCGGCGGGCGGCCGTCAACCCGGTCGACTGGAAGATCATGGCCGGCGGGCTGGACGCGCTGATGGAGGTGACGTACCCGGTCGTGCCCGGCTGGGACGTCGCCGGCACCGTCGAACAGGTCGGCATCGACGTCCCCGAGTTCGCCGTCGGCGACGAGGTGATCGCCTACGCCCGCAAGGACTGGGTGCACGGCGGTACCTTCGCCGAGTACGTCACCGTGCCCGTCCGCGCCCTCGCCGCCAAACCGGCCTCCCTCGACTGGGACCAGGCCGCGGGCCTCCCGCTCGCCGGCCTCACCGCCTACCAACTGCTCACCCGGCTCGGCACCGGCTCCGCCGACACCGTGCTGGTGCACGGCGCGGCCGGCGGGGTCGGCTCCCTCGGCGTGCAGATCGCCCGCGCCCTCGGCGCCCGCGTCATCGGCACCGCCTCGCCCCGCAACCACGACCGGGTACGGGAGCTGGGCGCCGAGCCGGTCGCCTACGGGGAGGGCCTCGCCGACCGGGTCCGTGCGCTCGCCCCCGACGGGGTCACCGTCGTCGCCGACTTCGTCGGCGGGGTCGTCGACTACACCCGTGCCGTGCTCGCCGACGGCGGACGCCACGCCTCCATCGCCGATCCCGCGGTCCTCGGGGACGGCGGCCAGTGGATGTGGGTCCGTCCGGACGGGCACGACCTCGCGGCCCTGGGCCGGCTCGCCGACAGCGGGCAGCTGACCGTCCCGGTCGCCGCCACCTTCCCGCTGGAGAAGCTGGCCGAGGCCTTCGAACTCAGCCGCACCGGACACACCGCCGGCAAGATCGTCATCCAGGTCTCCGACGGGGCGTAGCGACCCGACCCGACCCCACCCGATCCGACCCGATCCGGGTCTGTCGCGCTCTCACCACGCCAGGTTCTCCAGGTCGTCCAGGTCGGCCAGGCCCGGCACGATCGGCACCACCCCGCCCGCACCCGGAATCAGCGGCAGCTCCGCCCAGATCACCTTGCCCCGCCCCGTGTAACGGGTGCCCCACCGCTCCGCCAGCTGGGCCACCAGGAAGAGGCCGCGCCCGCCCTCGTCCGTGGTCGCCGCATACCGCAGGTGCGGGGCCGTACTGCTGCTGTCCGAGACCTCGCAGGTCAGCACCCGGTCCCGGAGCAGCCGGACCCGGATCGGCTCGCCGCCGTAGCGGATCGCATTGGTGATCAGCTCGCTGAGGATCAGCTCGGCGGTGAACGCCACCTCGTCCAGCCCCCACGCTGACAGTTGCGCGGACGCGGCGTTCCGCACCCGCCCCACCGCCGACGGATCGGCCGGTACGTCCCACTCCGCGACCTGGTCCGACGCCAGCAGCCGGGTACCGGCCACCAGCAGTGCGATGTCGTCGCTCGGCGCCGGGAACAGCAGCGCCCCCAGCACGTCCGCACACGTCTGCTCGGGGCTGCGGCCGGCCCGGGCCAGCGTGTCCCGCAGCAGGTCCAGGCCCGTCTCCAGGTCCCGGTCGCGGTCCTCCAGCAGCCCGTCGGTGAACAGCACCAGCCGGCTCGACTCGGCCAGCTCCAGCTCGGCCGACTCGTACGGCATCCCGCCCAGCCCCAGCGGCAGACCGGCCGGCACCTCGGGGAACTCCACCCGCCCGTCCGGGTGCACCACGGCCGGACCCGGATGCCCGGCCCGGGCCACCGCGCACCGCCCGGACGCCGGATCGTAGATCGCGTACAGGCAGGTGGCGCCGGTGATCGCGCCCCCGTTCCGGGCCTCCGCCTGGTCCATGTCGATCCGCCCGACCAGCTCGTCGAGATGACCCAGCAGCTCCTCCGGCGGCAGGTCCAGCGTGGAGAAGTTGTGCACCGCCGTCCGCAGCCGGCCCATGGTGGCCGCGGCGTGCAGCCCGTGCCCGACCACGTCGCCGACCACCAGCGCCACCCGCGCCCCGGGCAGCGGGATCACGTCGAACCAGTCACCACCCACCCCGGCCATGGCCGGCAGGTACCGGAACGCCACCTCCACCGCGTTCTGCTCGGGCAGCACCCGGGGCAGCAGGCTCCGCTGCAGGGTGACCGCCATGGCGTGCTCCCGGGTGAACCGGCGCGCGTTGTCGATGGAGACCGCCGCCCGCGCGGCCAGCTCCTCGGCGAAGGACAGGTCCTCCTCCACGAACGCTTCGGGCGTGTCGGCCCGCCAGAAGTTCGCCATCCCCAGCACCACCCCGCGGGCCTGCAGGGGCACGGAGATCAGCGAGTGGATGCCGTACGCCAGGCTCTCGGCCGCCCCCGGCGGGTCCTGGGCCCGCCAGCCCGTCGCGGTGGTCAGATCGGGTTCCAGGACCGCCCGGCCGGCGTCCAGCGCCGCCGCCATCGGCGTGGACGGCACCACGAACCGGATCAGGTCGCCCACCGCCTGCAGCGGCGGATCCGGCCGGACCCCGCTCAGCGCCGTCCGCCGCATCTCGGTGTACACCCCGGAGGGCTCCTCGCCGCGCAGCACCGGGTCCAGCAGCTCCACCGTGACGAAGTCCGCGAACCGCGGCACCGCGACCTCCGACAGCTCCTCGGCGGTCCGCACCACGTCCAGCGTGGTGCCGATCCGCACCCCGGCGTCGTACAGCAGCCGGAGCCGGCTCCGCGCCACCTCGGACCGGCCCGACAGGGCCGCCAGCTCGGTGGAGTCCCGCAGGGTCGCCACCGTGCCGGTGGCCAGCCCGTCGTACTGCTTGGTGGGGCGGACGTTCACGGCCAGCAGCCGGTCGCCGGCCAGGTGCAGCTCGTCCGTCGCGATCCGCCCCGAGGCGAGCAGGGCGGCGATCCGCGGCGGCAGCCCGAGCCCGGTGACCGGCAGCTGCTCGACCTCGTCCGGCAGGTCCAGCAGCCGCCGCGCCTCGTCGTTGGCGAGCACCAGCCGGCCGTCCGCCCCGATGATCAGCACGCCCTCGCGCACCGCGTGCAGCACCGCCTCGTGGTGCTCGCTCATCCGGGACAGCTCCACCGGGCCCAGACCGCGGGTCTGCCGGCGCAGCCGCCGGCTCACCAGCGCGGCCCCGCCGGTGCCGAGGACCAGGGCGCCGGCCGCCGCACCGAGCAGCAGCGGCAGCTGGTCCTCCACCACGTCCCCGACGTTCTCGATCTCGATTCCGGTGCCGACCAGCCCGATGACCTTGCCGTCCTCGCCCCGGATGGGCACCACGGCCCGCACCGCGTCACTCGGCTGGCCCCGGAAGACCTCCGTGAAGGATTCGCCGGCCGCCGCCCGTGCGAGGTCGCCGGAGGCCCGCGCCCCGATCAGCTCGGGGCGGGAGTCCGTGAACCGGATCCCGTCGGTGGTCATCACGGCGATGAAGTCGAGCCCGGCGGCCCGCCGGGCGGCATCCGCCCGGGGCTGAAGCGCGGCCGTCGGGTCCGGCGACCGGAGGGCCTCCTCGAGGCCCGGGGCGTGCGCGAAGGCCTCCGCCGCGGCCAGCGACCGGTTCCGGGCGTCCCGCTGGCTGTCGTGCCGTGCCTGGAAGACCAGCGCCAGCAGGGCCGCGGACACCAGCACCAGCACGATCACCGCCTGCAGGGCGAACACCTGCCCGGCCACGCTGCGCGACCACGCCCGGGGACTCACGGCCGGCTCCGGGCGATCAGCAGGGCCACGTCGTCGGACTCCTCGTCCCGGCGCAGCGCGTCGAGCAGCAGGTCACAGGTCTCCTCCAGGGAGCGTCCGGGGTCGTCCAGCAGGGCGAGGAGGGCGTCCAGCCGTTCGTCGATCGGGTCGTGGCGGGTCTCCACCAGCCCGTCGGTGTACAGCACCAGCTGGTCGCCGGGGCGAAAGTCCACCACCGTGGTCTCGAAGGGGATCCCGCCGACCCCGAGCGGGGCCCCGGTCGGCAGGTCCACCAGCTCGGCCCCGCCGCCCGCCCGCAGCAGGACGGGCGGCAGATGCCCGGCGTTGGCGATGCGGCACCGCCCGCGCCCCGGGTCGTAGACGGCGTACAGGCAGGTGGCGATGTAGTGCTCCAGGCCCGAGGTGATCTTGTCGAGGTGCCGGAGCACCTGGTCGGGGTCGAGGTCGAGGTCGGCGAAGGCGCAGGTGGCGGTCCGCAGCCGGCCCATGGTCGCGGCGGCGTCGATGCCGCTGCCCATCACGTCGCCGACCACCAGGGCGGTCTTGTCGCCGGCCAGCGGGATCACGTCGTACCAGTCCCCGCCGACCTCGCTGGAGCCGTGCGCGGGCCGGTACCGGGAGGCGATCTCCAGGCCCGGCGGATGCGGCGGCGGGCCCGGCAGCAGGCTGCGCTGGAGGGTCACGGCCGAGTTGCGCACGCTCTGGTACCAGCGGGCGTTGTCGATGCTGACGGCGGCCCGGGCGGCCAGTTCGGTGGCCAGCAGGACGTCGTCCTCGTCGAAGGGCAGCGGATTGCGGGCCCGCTTGAGGTCAAGCGCGCCGAGCACCTCCCCGCGGGCGATGAGCGGCACGGCCAGGTACGAGTGGACGCCCGCGCGCTCCAGCTGCGCGGCGGCCTCCGGGCTGCGGGCGATGTCCGCCAGGTCCTCCGTACCGACCTCGGCCACCATGACGGGCCGGGCGGTGTGCACGCAGCGGGTGACCAGCCGGTCGGCCCCGTACATGGCGAGCTCACCGGCCGGGTCGGCGGCGGTCAGCGCCTCGGTGGGGTAGGCGGCCTTCACCGCCAGGGCGCGGAACAGCTCGGGTCCGCTCTCGGGGGCGCCCGGCCGGCGGCAGGACAGCACCGAGTCGAGCACGTCCACCGCCGCGACGTCGGCCAGCTCGGGCACCACCACCTCCGCGAGTTCGTGGGCGGTCCGGTCCACCTCCAGGGTGGTGCCCACCCGGGCGGAGGCGTCCGCGATCACCGCCAGCCGCCGGCGGGCCCGGTCCGCCTCGGTCGCCGAGCGGTACCGTTCGGTGACGTCGACCACCGAGACGCCGACGCCCAGCACCCGGCCCCGGGGGCCCTCCAGCCGGTAGAACGACACCGACCAGGCATGGTCCTCGTCCGGATGGGCCGCGGTGCGCCCCACCGTGAACTGGTCGACCAGCGGCACCCCGCTCTCCAGCACCCGGCGCAGCGTCTGCTCGATGGCATCGACATCGAGGAAGGGCAGGGTCTCCCGGATCCGGCGGCCCATGTGCTTCTCGGCCGGCAGGCCGTTGATCCGCTCCAGGGCGGGGTTGACCAGCACGTACCGCAGCTCGGTGTCCATGAGGGCGAGTCCGATGGGGGACTGGGAGACCAGCCGCTCGGACAGCGCCAGCTCCGTCTCCACCCGCTGGACGGTGGCGTGGTCGGCGGCGATGCCGAGCGCGTAGAAGTCCCCGAAGGTGTCCTGAAGCCGCATGTTCCGGAATTCCACCAACCGGGTGCCGCCGTCGCGCATCCGCACCGGGAAGGCCCCCGCCCAGCTCTCGCCGCTCTCCAGCACCTCTTGGAACAGCCGTACCACCAGTTCAAGGTGCTCCTCGTTGACCAGCAGCCGCCCGGCGAACCTGCCGAGGGCCTCGGCGGCGCTCCAGCCGAAGAGCCGTTCCGCCTCGGGGCTCCAGAACCGGATCCGTCCCTCGGCGTCGAGCACCACCGCCGCGACGCCGAGAACGTCGAGCAGCCCCCTGGGCTCCGGCGTATCGGTCACCCCTCCATGCTGCCCCCTGGGGCCTCGCCGGGCGCTACGAGCGCCGCCGAGTGACCTCTCCTATAGGGTGTTTTGAGCGGAATGTACCCCCTCGGGGTGAGGTCGTTGCCTTGGACACACATCAGTGGGCGAGCGAGGCGCCGGTGCAGCCCCAGCGCGCCGTCGGCTACGCCGGCGTGCTCAGCGAGATCCTCCCGATCGCCCTCTGGCAGGAGGACGCGGACGGGCGGGTGGTGGAGTGGTCCCTGGCCGCCCAGGACCTCCTCGGCCACCTCCCCGAGGACATCCTCGGCCGCCCCGCCGCCGGTCTCCTCGTCCCCGAGGGCAACCGGGAACTCGCCGACGACCTGACCCGCCGCGTCCACGAGGGCGAAACCGTCGTCGGCACCCTCTCCGCCCGCCACCGCGACGGCCACCCGGTGACCATGGAGATGTGGATCGTCCCCGCCACCGACCCGGACGGCCGCCCCGGCGCGCTGCTGATCGCCGTGGAGACCACCGAGGTCCTGCGGATGCGGGACTCCCTCGCCGCCCTCGAAAGCCTCTTCACCCAGTCGCCCATCGGCCTCGCCACCCTCGGCACCGACCTGCGGTTCCTCCGCGTCAACGAGGCCCTGGCCCGGATGAACGGCGTCTCGGCCGCCGACCACCTGGGCAAACGCCTCTCCGAAGTCGCTCCCGGCATCAACGCCACCGCGCTGGAGGCGATGATGCGGCAGGCCCTCGACCGCGGTACGCCCGTGATAGACACCCGCCGCACCGGCCGCACCCCCGCCGACCCCGGCCGCGACCGCACCTGGTCCTGCTCCTACGCCCCGCTGCGGGACAACTCGGGCCGCATCCTCGGCCTGATCGCCTCCATCATCGACATCACCGAGGGCCAGCAGGCCCTCGTCGAGGCCGGACGGGCCCGCCAGCGCCTGGCCCTGCTCGCCGAGGCGGGCACCCGCATCGGCACCACCCTGGACCTGTACCAGACGGCCCGCGAGACCGTGGAGGTCCTGGTCCCCGGCCTCGCCGACTCCGCCGACGTCCAGATGCTGGAGGAAGTCCTCGCCCCCGACGAGGCCGGCACCGGACAACACGGCCTGGTCCGCAGACTCGCCGCCACCTTCCCCGACTCCTCCGCCCCCACCGCCAAACTCACCGCCGGCATGACCTTCCAGCTGCCCCTGGGCTCCGTGTACGAACGGGTCATCGACCAGGGCCGCCCGATGAACCTGACCTACTCCGACATCCCGGCCCTGATCACCGACCCCCGCGCCGAGCGCCTGCGCGACTACCTCAGCAGCCGCATCGGCTCCGCCCGGCTGATCCCGCTCGTCGCCCGCGGCAGGTCCCTGGGCGCCGTCGTGGTCACCCGGCTGCTCAGCCGCGAGCCGTTCGATGAACAGGACTGCCTCCTCATCGACGAACTGGTCGCCCGCGCGGCCCTCAACATCGACAACGCCCGCATGTACACCGGCCAGCGCGAGGCCGCCCGTACGCTCCAGCGCAGCCTCAGCAACAACGCCCTGCCCGAGGTACCCGGCCTCGAACTCACCGGCCGCTACCTGCCCGCCAGCGACCACGACGTCGGCGGCGACTGGTACGACGCCATCAGCCTGCCCGGCGGCCGCACCGGCCTGGTCATCGGCGATGTCATGGGCCACGGCATCCACGCCGCCGCCGTCATGGGCCAGCTCCGCACCGCCGTCCGCACCCTGGCCCGGCACGACGTCCCGCCCGTCCACATGCTCCGCTCCCTCGACGACATCGTCGCCGAGCTCGGCGAGGACGAGATGGCCACCTGCGTGTACGCCGTCCACGACCCGGCGACCGGCGGCTGCGAGATCGCCCGGGCCGGCCACCCGCCCCCGGCCGTGGTCACCCCCGACGGGACCGTCTCCTTCCTCGACGGCCCGCCCGGGACCCCCCTCGGCACCGGTGCGCACTCCTTCCGCTCCGAACACGTCCCGCTGCCGGCCGGCAGCCTCCTCGCCCTCTATACGGACGGCCTCATCGAGTCCCGCCACCGCGACCTCGACCAGGGCATGCGCCAACTGGCCCGCGCCCTCGTCCTCCTCGACCGCCCGCTCGACACCATCTGCGACGGCGTCCTCACCGACCTCCCCCCGAACCCGGCCCAGGACGACGTGGCCCTGCTCCTGGCCCGGCGGGTGCGTGAGCCGTTCAGCCCCGCCGGCGTTTGAGGCGCGGGGGCTCGGGGGCAGCGCCCCCGCAACGGCGCCGCACCCGGTCCACCGGCGGTATCTCCGCGGGGTTCAGCCCGCCGCGGCGGTGGCCGCCAGCATCCGCGCAGCCGCCTCGCGGACGGGACGGTCCAGCCACGGACACCCCAGTACCAGCCGGCACAGCGACGCCAGGATCGTCGCATCGCGTTCCTGCCAGGCAAGCCCCACCGCCGTCATCCGGTCCGTCAGCAGCACCCCCACCTCCTCCCGGGCCGCCGGATCCGCCCACGCCGAGGCGAGCAGCGCGAACCCCGCCGCCTCGTTCACCCAGTCCTCCGGCCCGAACAGCAGGTCGACGAGGACGGACCGGCGCCGCGACCCGGACCAGGGCTCGTCCGCATGGTGGTGGGCGATGCCCAGGCAGGCGAAGGTCTGCACCGCCCGCACCCACAGCTCGGGCTGCCGGCCCAGCAGATAGGCGCCCTGCTCGCTGTCCCGCGGCAGCGGCGGATGCACGCAGACCGCCAGCAGGTCGCCGAGGGACAGGCCGGAGAGCCGTACGGCGTGGTCGTACGCGGCGCCCGGCGCGTCCCAGCCCACCGAGGCGACCTGGCGCACCAGCTCCGCCGCCGGCCGGGACGGCGGGGCGAGCGCCGGACGGGCCGCCGGACCGTCGAACTCCCAGAGCCGGGTGTCCACCTCGTGCTGGGGCAGCCGCGGGTCCGGCAGCGGCACGGCCTTGTAGGCGATGTCCGAGCGGGGCAGCCCCATCCGGACCGCGAGGACCGTGCTGGGCGGCTCGAGGTGCGATCCGACCAGCTCGATCCCGTGGCCGGGGGAGCCGGCGGGGTCGGCGAGTATCCGGTGCAGGACGCCCACGCTCGCCTCGGACGCCGGGTGCACGTGCCCGAGCCACGGTTCGCCGTCGCACAGCTCCGCCAGCAGGTGCGCCGCGTAGCCGTGGTCCGGATGGTCCCTCAGGTGGTCGGAGAGGGCCAGCAGATGGACCGTTCCGCCGCCCTCGGCGGCATGGCGCAGGGCGTGCACCGCGGCCCCCGCCACGGGATGCCCCGGATCGATGTCCAGTACCCGGTCCAGCCAGGGCAGCCCCTCGGCCGGCCGGCCGGTGCGCCGGTACAGCTCGGCCACGTCCACGTACCGCTCCAGGTCGGAGGGGTCGCGGGCGACCTCCGCCTGGCAGGCGGACAGCGCCGCTTCGGCCCAGCGGGCCGCCTCGGTCGGTTCACCGAACCGGCGGGCCAGCACGGAGCCCAGGGTGAGCAGCGGGGCGTGCTCCGGGTGCCGCGCCAGCACCTCCCGTACCAGCGTGTAGAACGGCCGCAGCGCCTCCCGCAGACCGGCCGGCAGCGGCCCGTCCGGCAGGCCGCCGGCCACCGCGGCGGCGGCCCGGGCGAGGGCCTCCGGGGAGACCAGCCCGGTCAGATCCGGCCGGGCCAGCCAAGCCGCCTGCGCCCAGCCGCGCTCCGGCTGAGCGCCGATCAGCGCGCCGAGGCGGTCGACCGCCGCGTCCCAGCGGCCGGCCGCCGCATGCAGATGGGCCGCGCAGGCGACGTTCCCGGCGTACGGCTCGTCCTCCGGGAACAGCGCCAGTGCCGCCTCGGCCCCGCCGGCGGCCGCGGCCAGCTCGGCGAGCGCCTCGTGCACCTCCGGCAGCACCGGATCGGCCGCGAGCGCCGTACCCAGATGCCGGGCCGCGTGCCGGAGCTCCCCCTCGGCCAGGGCCAGGTAGGCCACCGCCACCTCGCTCCGGGCCTCCGCCGCGCCCTGCTGCCCCTCGTTCATCCCCATGCCGGAAACGTACCGCCCGCCGCCCACACCGTCCGGCTCCAGGGCCGAGCGGGTGGTCGCGGCCTGCCGCCCGGCATGGGATACGTAACGGTTTATCACATGATGATGTAGTACGGCCGGTACATGTGACTGCCGCGCGACCAGCAACCCGCGCAGCACAACGAACGGAAGGGACCTCGGTGTTCAGAACGCTGTTCACCGGTGGCGCGACCGCCGCACTCGTCGCAGCCGCCGCTCTCACCCCCACGGCGGGGATCGCCGCACCCCACCCGGCCCCCCGGCCCGGCCCCGAAGGCAACGTCACCATCGACCTCGCCTCCGTCAACGGTTCCGGCTGCCGGCCCGGCAGCACCTCCGTGGACGTGGCCCCGGACAACTCGGCCTTCACCGTCACCTACAGCGAGTACCTCGCCCAGGTCGGCAAGGACGCCAAGCCCACCGATTTCCGCAAGAACTGCCAGATCGGCCTGCGGGTCAACGTCCCGCAGGGCTACACCTACGCCATCGCCAAGGTCGACTACCGCGGCTTCGCCAGCCTCCAGGACCGGGCCGTCGGCACCCAGCAGGCCGGCTACTACTTCCAGGGCATGTCCAGCACGGCCCGCCGCAGCCACAGGTTCCCGGGCCCCCTCCAGGGCAACTGGCAGGTCAGCGACACCACCCCGGTCCAGTCCCTCGCCTACGCGCCCTGCGGCGAGAAGCGCAACTTCAACATCAACACCGAACTGAGGGTGGACAGCGGCGGCTCCGACACCGTCAACACCAACAGCTTCATGGCCATGGACTCCACCGACGGCAGCTTCAGCACCGTCTACCACTTCGCCTGGAAGGAGTGCGCGCAGACCGAGCCGGCCCAGCCGGTTCTGCCGGTCGAACCGTTCCAGCCGGTCGAGGCGGAGAAGCCGGACCCCTGGGGCGGCGGCCGCTAGCGCAGCCGCAGGGCGGTGGCCAGCTGGGCCCGGGAACGCACGTCGAGCTTCTGGTAGATGCGCGTCAGCCGGGCCTCGACGGTCTTCACGCTCAGGAACAGCTTCGCCGCCGCCTCCTGGTTGCTCGCCCCCTGGCTGACCAGCACGGCCAGCCGGGTCTCCGCCTCGGTGAGCACCCCGAGGTCGTCCCCGGGACCCCGTCCCGGGGACGACACGCGCCCACCGCGCGCCGGAACCTCCCGGGTCAGCTCCGCCCACGGCACCGCACCGGCCCGCTCGAACACCTCCGCCGCGCTCTGCAGCGCGGCCCGGGCCGGAGCCCGCCGGCGCCGCCGCCGCTCCACCCGCGCCAGGGCCAGCAGCGTCCGCCCGCGCTCCCACGGCAGTTCGAGCTCCTCGAACCGGTCCGCCGTGGCCTGCAGCAGCGCGACCGCGGCATCCGCGTCCCCGGCCGCCGCCACCAGCAGCCCCTGCGCCCGGTCCAGCGCGGCCAGCACCCCGGACCGGCCGAGCCGAACCGCCACCGCCCGCACCTCCGCCAGCAGGGCCGCCGCCTCGGCCGGGGCGTCCGCCGCCACCAGCGCCTCGGCGAGCTCCCCGTGCCAGCGCAGCACCGACGGGTCCACCACCTGCTGCGCGGCCTCCAGTTCCGCGACCCGGCGCAGGGTCGCCACCGCCTTCGCGGCCTCCCCGGTGGCCAGCTCCACCAGCCCCAGCGCGTACAGGCTGCGGGACAGGAACACCTGGTCGCGTTCCTCCTCCGAGGCCTGCACGCCCCGCCGGGCGTATCCGGCGGCCCGCGCGAAGCTGCCGCCCATGCACTCCGCCATCGCAGCCAGGTACCAGGCCGGCCCGGGGGACAGGCCCGCCTCGATGGTCAGCTCCAGGGCCCGCCGGGCGTGTGCCGTGCCCGCCGCGCACCGCCCGCGCCGCAGCTCCATCTCGGTGAGGCTGCGCAGCACCTCGAAGACGTCCTCGGCGGACCCGGTCCGCTCCACCGCGGGCAGCAGCACCAGCAGCTGTTCGCGGGCGTCGGCCAGCCGGTCGTCGAACAGGGCGTGCCGCACGGCCAGGTACTGGGGCGCGTTCCGCATGCCCAGCGGCACTTCGGGAGCGGGCAGCGCCAGCGCCTCGGCGAGGATCTCCTCCGCGTCCGTGTCGCCCAGGATCCGGCCCATCCGGGCCCGTACGGTCAGCGCCATCGCCTCGGCCACCCGGTCCCCGCCGGCCGCGGCGAGCGCCCCGGCCTCGGCGGCGGCGTCCCGCGAGCGCACCGGGTCCCCGTCGCTCAGGTTGAGCTTGGTCGCGATGCGCAGCTGTACGGCGGCCAGCAGCGCGGGATCGCCGGCCGCGTCGGCCATGGCGTGCGCGAAGGTCTCGTCGAGGTCGGCCAGGGCCTGGCCGGCGGCGTCGATGACGGCGAGCCGGGCCCGCACCCGGTCGGCGGGGGCGGCGTCCCGGGCCAGCACGGCCCGGGCGGCCCGCCGGGCCAGATCGGCCCGCCCGGACCAGCCGGCGTCCTCGGCGGCGGCGACCAGCCGGGCCAGTTCGGCGGCGGGCCGGTCCACCGGGGTCCGTTCGGCGGCGAGCAGCCCGAGCTCGGCGGCCAGCGCCCGGTTGCCGCGCCGCCGGCAGGCCGCCGCGGCCTCGGTGATCTCGGCGGCCAGCTCTTCGTCGGGGAGCTCCACGGCCAGCGCCCGGTGCCGGACGGCCTGCACCGGATCGTCGACGGCGGCGGCCAGCGCGGCGTGCCCGGAGGCCCGCTCGGGCCAGCCCGCGTCCGCGGCCAGGGCGGCGGGCAGGGCCCCGGCGGTGAACGTCACGGTGCCGTCCTGCCCCACCGTGACCAGGGCGGCCCGCTCGGCCTCGGCGAGCTCCGCCTCCGCGTCGGGGCGGCCGGCCCGACGCAGCAGGGCGGTCGTCGGCCGGGCGGCGAGGGCGGCCAGCAGCAGGGTGCGGTGGGAGTCCGCCGGCGCCTCGGCGAGCAGCCGCCGGGTGACCTCCCGGGCCAGACCGGACACCGGGAGGGTGTCGGCGTGGTGCGCGCAGCCGTCCCCGGCCTCGGCGAGGGAGTGCCCGAGGGCGAGGGCGAGCCGCGGATTGCCACCGCTGGCCTGGTGGATCCGGCCGGCCAGCCGGGCGGGCAGTCCGTGCCGGACGAGGAGTTCGGCCACCTCGTCGGCGCCGAGCGGGGGGACCCGTACGGCACGGGCGCCGGGCCCGCACAGGGCCTCGGCGACGGGCGCGCCGCCGCGGGCGCATTCGGCGGCGAGCAGCCGGACGCCGGGCGGGGTCAGCCGCAGTGCGAACCGGAGCAGGCCGGCGCTCTCCGGATCCAGCCACTGCGCGTTGTCCAGCACGATCAGCAGCGGTTCGGCGGCGGCGAGGGTCCGGAGCACCTCGACGACCGCGAGGCGCAGTGCGACGTCGTCGCGGCCGGCCCGCGGGGCGTCCGTCTCGCGGCGCAGCAGGGCGATGGCGGTGCGCTGCGGGCCGGCCAGCCGCTCCAGTACGGCGCAGGGCACGGAGGCGAGCAGGGCCGCGGCGCTCGCCTCGGGTATGAGCCGGTCGGCGGCCTCGGGGGCCAGCCGGAGCACGGTCTCGCCGCGGGCCTCGGCGGTGGCGGCCACGGCGCCGGCCAGTGCGGTCTTCCCCGCTCCGGTCGGGCCGGTGAGGATCGCCCGGCCGCGCGTGGTCAGTGCGTGGTCGACCGTCTCGATCAGTTCACCGTGTCCGACGGTCGCCTCAGCGTTCCCCGTCGCCGCCACGCACAGCCACCAGCCTCTCGCGCCCCGCTCCTGTGCCTCACCTGTGAGCGCGAGAATACGAGGTCGGGGGCGTACGGGACCCGGATTGTGACGCAGAAATCAGCCGACGGCCGGAAAGACCCGCGGGCCTGCCGTCATGGGACGAATCGGCAGGCCCGCGGGCTGAGTTGGTCCGGACCTATTGGTCAGGCAGGTCCGGACCTTTGTGGGGGGTGGCGGCCTCTGTGTGCGTGGGGGGCACGGCCGTGGTGCGGGGCGACTCAGAAGCCGAGGCTCCAGGAGTCGATGTACCCGGTGTCGGCGGCGGCGACGTCCTGGACGCGCAGCTGCCAGGTGCCGTTCGCCGGCCAGGCCGAGGCGTCGACCGTGTAGGTGGTGAGCACGTTGGCGGCGCTGTCGCCCGAAGAGCTCTTCAGGCGCTTGACCGCACCGCCCGGGCCGACCAGGTCGATGACCAGGTCGCCGCGGTAGCTGTGCTTGATGTCCACGTTCACCTTCAGGGCGGCCGGCGCGTTGCCGGTGCGGCCGGAGACGGTGATCGAGGAGGAGACGGCGCCCGCGTTGTCCGGGATCGCCACGTCCGTGGTGTTCTCGTACGCCGGGGTGACCGGGCCGGAGGTCACGGCCGCGACCGTCTTCGCCGCGTCGGCGAGCCCGGCGCCGCAGCCGCCGGTGCAGGTGCCGGCCAGCGGACGGGCGTTGGTCTTGATCGCGGACTCGATCTGGGCCGGGGTCAGCGCGGTGTTGGCCGACTTCATCAGCGCGGCGAGACCCGCGACGTGCGGGGCGGCCATGCTGGTGCCCTGGTACGGCTTGTAGTTCTCGGCCGACGGCGTGGAGGTGCCGGAGTTCAGCGTGGAGAGGATGCCGTTCTCGGGGGTGGTGATGGTGCCGGGCGTGTCGGTGGCGCGGCGGGTCTCACCGCCCGGGGCGGCGATGTCGATGATCGACCCGTAGTTGGAGTAGTAGGACCGGTCGCCGGTGCGGTTGCTGGCTGCCACGTTGATGACGTTGTTGCAGCTGGCGGGGGAGAAGCCGCTGGCGTCGGAGTTGCTGTTGCCCGCCGCGACGACCACGGTGGTGCCCCGGCCGACTGCCGCGTTGATGGCGTTCTGGTAGCTGGTGCCGCAGGTGCCCGAGCCGCCGAGGCTCATGTTGATGACCTTGGCCGGGGTGGCGTTGGCCGGGATGCCGGGAACCGAGCCGCCCGACGCCCAGGTGATGGCGTCGACGATGTCGGAGGTGGCACCGCCGCACTTGCCGAGCACGCGCACCGGCTGGATCTTGGCGCCGTACGCGATGCCGGCGACGCCCTTGCCGTTGTTGGTGGCGGCGGAGATGGTGCCCGCCACGTGGGTGCCGTGCCAGGAGGAGCCGCTCGCCTTGGAACCGATGCCGCACTCGCCGGCGGCGGTCCAGTCGCCCTCGTCCGCCGGGTTGCTGTCGCGGCCGTTGCCGTCGCGCGCCGCGGAGGAGGTGGAGATGAAGTCGTAGCCGGCCACCACGTTGGCGGCGAGGTCGGAGTGCGCGACGTAGCCGGTGTCGATGACGGCGACGGTGACGCCGGAACCGGTGGTGGTGTCCCAGGCGGCCGGGACGTTCATGCCGGCGGTGGCCTCGAAGAGGTCCCACTGCTTGGCGTACTCGGTGTCGTTCGGCGTGGCCAGCGCGTAGGCGCGGGTGTCCGGCTCCACGTAGGCGACGTCCGGGTCGGCGCGGAACTGGGCCATCACGTCGGCCGCTTCGGCGGGCGCGAGGGTGCCGCCGAGGTCCACGAGAGCGGCTCCGGTGCCGAGGCGGCGCTCGAACCCGACGGTCTCCCCGGCCTTCTTGCCCTTGGCCTTGGCGTCGGCCTCGGCCGCGGTGTTGGAGCTGGCCTCGGAGGCGGTCGACTTGTAGCCGACGATGAGGTTCTCGACCGGCGCGGACGGCTGCGGAACGGACGCGGCCGTGGCGGCGGACGGGACCAGGCCCGGCGCGGCGGAGGGGTGGGACAGGGCCATCGAGGTGGTGACAGTACCGCCGAGCAGGGTGGCGGACATCGCCACCACGGATATGAGCCGACGTCTGGATGCGTGCACGCTGTACCCTTTCGCGGCCGTTTCCGGGCAGGCCGGGGCGACCGGTTGGTGCGGTGTGGGAGGTGTACCGGCGAGGGGGTGTACGGCCGAAACCGTTCGCCGGTGGGCAGACATTAGGCAAAGCGGAGATGAACCCGATACGGGGAAAACCCTTGCCGCGCCCCTCCCGCCCCCCTGCGCCCCGTCTGACCTGCGGCCCGGTGGGTCCTCAACTCGCCCTGGTGTCAGGTCAGTTGGCAATCGCCCCGCTCGGCGGCCGCGCGCAAGAGTTCACACGCCGGACACAATCGTCCGGATTCCGGACGCCCCTCGGCGTGCGAGGCGGGCCGGCCCGTTCGGCGATACGCTGGAACGGCTTGAGGTGGCAGACGGTCGTGAGGGAGATCGATTCCCATGGACCTCAACACCATCACCGAGGTCGTCCGGCGACCGTCCGACCGACCGGGTGCCCAATGGCGCGAGGGCGACGCCTGGCTCGCCGGCGGGACATGGCTGTTCTCCGCGGAGCAGCCGGGCCTCTGCCGCCTGATCGACCTGACGGCGTTGGACTGGAATCCCCTCGTCCAGAGCGAGGGGGGCCTCGAAATCGGCGCGACGTGCACCATCCGCGACCTGTACGCCTTCACGCCGCCGCCCGACTGGATCGCGGGCAGCCTCCTGGCGACGGCCTGCGAGGCGTTCCTGTCCTCGTTCAAGGTCTGGAACTCGGCCACCGTCGGCGGAAACATCTGCATGTCCCTGCCCGCGGGCCCGATGATCACACTGGCGGTCGCGCTCGAGGCGCGGTACGAGCTGTGGGCCCCCGACGGGTCCGTGCGCACCGTCGACGCCCTCGACTTCGTGACCGGGAACAACAGGAACATCCTCGCCCCCGGGGAAATCCTGCGCCGGATCCGGATCCCGGCACGCGCCCTGAAGAAACAGGCCGCGCACCGCCGCTTCACGCTGACCCGGCTCGGCCGTTCGACGGTGTTCCTCATCGGCACGCACACACCCGGAGCCGGCGATCTGCTGCTCACCGTCACCGCCGGCACCACGCGTCCCGTTCGCCTCGCATTCGACACCATGCCCGATGCCCGGACCCTGCGGGAGAGCATCGACGCCATCCCCGCCGACGTCTGGTTCGCCGACCCCAACGGGACCCCCGACCACCGCCGCCACCTGACGCGGTACTTCGCCGAAGAGATCCGCGACGAACTCATGACCGGGGGCCCGGCATGACCTACCTCGTGAACGGCAGGAGCTTCGACAAGGAGCCGGAGCCCGGCCAGTGCCTGCGTACCTTCCTGCGCGAACTCGGCCACTTCGGCGTCAAGAAGGGCTGCGACGCGGGCGACTGCGGCGCGTGCACGGTGTGGCTGGACGGCAGTCCGGTGCACAGCTGCATCACCCCGGCGTTCCGCGCGGAAGGCCGTGAGGTGACCACGATCGAGGGCCTCGGCTCACCCGGGAACCTGCATCCGATGCAGCGCCGGTTCCGCGACGCCCCGGGGTTCCAGTGCGGGTTCTGCACCGCAGGGATGATCATGACCTCGGCGACGTTCACCGAGGAGCAGAAGGCGGACCTGCCACGGGCCCTGAAGGGCAACCTCTGCCGCTGCACCGGCTACCGGGCCATCGAGGACGCCGTGAAGGGCCTCTCCGCCGTGCAGACGGCCGCACCGGGAAAGGCCGTCGGAACGAGCGTCGGCGCGCCGGCGGCCGAGGACGTGGTGACCGGCCGGGCCGAGTTCACGATGGACACCCGCATGGAAGGCATGCTGCACCTCAAAGTGCTGCACTCGCCCCACGCACACGCGCGGATCGTCTCGATCGACAAGACCGCCGCACTCGCGGTGCCCGGCGTGCACCGCGTCTACACCTGGGAGGACGTGCCGCGCAGACGCTTCACCACGGCGATCCACACCGACCACCTCGTCGATCCCGACGACACCTACATCCTCGACGACACGGTCCGCTTCGTCGGCCAGCGCGTGGCCGCCGTCCTCGCCGACACGGTCGGGGCGGCCGAGGAGGGCTGCCGGAAGCTGGCCGTGGAGTACGAGGTGCTGCCCGCGGTCTTCGACCCCGAGGAGGCGATGGCCGACGGAGCGCCGCAACTGCACGAATCGGAGGACCCGTTCGTCCGCGACAGCGTCCACAACCTCCTGTTCGAGATCCACTCGCACATCGGCGACGTCGACGCGGGGTTCGCCGCGGCCGACGTGATCCACGAGGGCACGTACGTCTCGCCGCGCGTGCAGCACGCGCACCTCGAGACGCACGGCTCGATCGCCTGGATGGAGGACGGCCGGCTGAACGTCCGCACCAGTTCCCAGTCGCCGTCGATCGCGAAGGTCAAACTGTCCTACCTGTTCGCGCTGCGCCCGGACCAGCTGCGGGTCTTCTGCAAGCGGGTCGGCGGCGGCTTCGGCGGCAAGCAGGAGGTCATCTCCGAGGATCTGGCCGCACTCGCCACCCTGGACACCGGGCGGCCCGTCGGTTACGAGTACACGCGCGAGGAGGAGTTCACCACGGCTTCGCCCCGGCATCCGATGAAGCTGACGGTCAAGCTCGGCGCGAAGGCGGACGGCACGCTCACGGCGTTCCAGGTGCGCAACGTGTCCAACACCGGCGCCTACGGCAACCACGGCGGCGAGACGCTGTTCGCGGGCGGCGCCGCCGTCATGATCTACCGCTGCCCCAACAAGAAGTACGACGCCTACTCCGTCTACACGAACACCGTTCCGAGCGGTGCACTGCGCGGTTACGGAATGACGCAGCCGGCCTTCGCCGTGGAATCGGCGATGGACGAGCTGGCCCTCGCCCTGCACCTGGATCCGTTCGAGCTGCGACGCCGCAACATCGTGCGTTCCGGCGATCCGCTCGTCGCGATGCACGACGGCCCGGACGACGTGATGTTCAACGAGGACGGGCTCGCCAAGTGCATCGACCTCGTGGCCGGCGCGCTCGCCCGGACGGCCGATCAGCCGTCCCCCGGACCGGGGTGGCTCGTCGGGGCCGGCGTCGCGAGCTCCCTGCACGAGACCGCGCCCCCGACCGAGCACATCTCCGAGGCCTGGATCACGCTCGGCGACGACCTCGTGTACGAACTCGCGGTCGGCACCGTCGAATTCGGTGAGGGCACGTCGACCGCGCACGTCCAGATCGCGGCCAACCAGCTCGGTACGACGCCGGCACGGATCCGCCTGGTGCAGTCCGACACCGACCGCACCGGATTCGACACCGGCGCCTTCGCGAGCGCCGGACTGTTCGTGGCGGGCAACGCCGTGCTGCGGGCGGCCAACGCGGTGCGCGACCGCATCCTGGAGTTCGCCGCCATGCACACGGGTGTCCACCTCGTGATGTGCTCGATGGACGACCAGGACGTCGTCTGCGGGGACGAGCGCGTCGCGCTGGCCGAACTCGTCGCCCTGGCCCGGACGCGCGGCATCCGCTTCACCGCCGCCCGCAAGGCCTACGGCTCGCCCCGCAGCGTCACCTCCAACACCCAGGGGTTCCGCATCGCCGTCCACCGGGTGACCGGCGAGATCCGGGTCCTGTACAGCGTCCACGCCGCCGACGCAGGTGTGATCGTCAACCCCGAGCAGGTCCGGGGCCAGGTGGACGGCGGCGTCGCCCAGGGCATCGGATTCGCACTGACCGAGAACTACCAGGTCGACGCGGACGGCGTGATGGCCAACCCGAGCCTCCGCAACTACCGGATCCCCACCTACGCCGACGTCCCGCGCACCGACCTGCTGCTGGTGGGCTCGTCGGACTCCGCCGGGCCCATGCGGTCGAAGGGAATGGCGGAATGCTGCATCAACCCGGTGGCCCCCGCGTTGGCGAACGCGCTCCGCGACGCCACGGGCATCCGCTACCGCGAGCTGCCCCTCACCCCGGAACGGATCTACAGCCGGCTCAACGAGAGCCAGTCGGCGCGGACGGGCCCGAGACGATGACCACCGGACAACAGCAGCAGGACGCCGCGGCGACGGTCATCATCGGCCGGAAGGTCCGCCCGGGCATGGAGCGGGAGTACGAGAAGTGGCAGGAGCGCGTGAACGCCGCTGCCGCCGAATACCCCGGGCACCTCGGCGCCGAAATCTCCCCGCCGACCGGCCTGCAACCCGACTGGGTGGTCGTCTACCGCTTCGACTCGATCGCCCATCTCCAGGCGTGGATCAACGGCGCGACCAGGCAGAGACTCCTGGACATCGGCGAGAAGTACTTCGACGGCCCCGCGACCCAGCAGGTGATCAGTGGCGGCACCCAGCCGACGGACCCGCTCGTCACCGTGGTGGTGACCCACCGCGTCCCCCCGCACCAGATCGACGACTTCCTCGACTGGCAGCGCCGCATGAGCCAGGAGGAGAGCAGGTTCGAGGGGTTCCGCGGCACCGAGATCTTCCGCCCGGTCGAGGGCCTCCAGGACGAATGGACCACCCTGTACCGCTACGACAACGCCGAACACCTCGACGCCTGGCTGACGTCCGCCGAGCGACGGGAGATCCTCGCCGAAGGGGAGAGGTTCGACGACTTCAAACTGCGCACGATCGACAACTCGTTCGGCAGCTGGTTCGCCTTCGAGGAGAACGGCAGGGAAGCGCCGCCGCCCTCCGAAACGAAGACGGCCCTCGCCGTCTGGGTCGGCCTGTACCCGACCGTCGTGCTGCTGACGCTCGCCCTGCATCCGCTGGGCATGCCGCTCTGGCTCGGGCTGCTCGTGGGCAACCTGCTGTCGAGCTTCATCATGAGCTTCTTCACGATGCCGTACTACGTGAACCGGCTGCTCAAACGGTGGCTGTGGCCGCCACCGGACCAGCCGGTGGCGAAGACCAATCTCGTCGGCCTCGGCATCGTCGCCGCGGTGACCGTGCTCTGGGCGCTGTTCTTCTACGTCATCACGACCCGGATCTGGTCGCTGCCCTGACCCCATCAGGCCGACCGCGTCAGGCCGTCACACGGGGCTCGTACGGATCCGCGTCCACGGTCGTGGCGATGGTGAACAGCCCTCCGTCGGGGTCCCGCAGCGTGGCGTGCCGGCGGCCCTCCTCCTCCGCCCCGGTCGGGACGGTGGTGCCGCCCAGGCTCAGGGCCGTGGTGACGGCGGACTCCAGGTCCGGCACCCGGAAGTTGACGTGCCAGCGCGGCCGGATCCGCGGATCGGGAGCCTCTTCGACGGCCCCGCCGCGGATCCGGGCCACCGGGTGCCCGCTGTGCCGCAGCACCACGTGGCCGTCCTCGTAGGAGGCGTCGCAGCACCCCTCGCGGTCACAGCCCCAGTCGAGGACCTCCCCGTAGAAGATCGCGGCGTCGAGGGCCTGCCGGGTGCGCAGCTCCAGCCAGGCGGGGGCGTTCTTCCGGCCGACGTGCCAGTCGGGGATGACCTCCCCCTGCCAGATCCCGAAGACCGCGCCCTCACGGTCGGCGGCCAGCGCGGCCCGGCCGGTGCCGAAACTCAGCGGGCCGACGGCCAGGGTGCCGCTGCGCTCCGTGATCCGCGCCGCCGTCACGTCGGCGTCGTCGACGGCGAAGTACGGGGTCCAGGCCACGGGCACGGAGAGGCGCTCGGCGAGGGCTCCGATCCCGGCCACCGGAATCCCTTCCAGGAAGGCGACGCGGAACGCCTCGCCGAGCCCGGTCCGCCGGAAGCTCCATCCCAGCACCTCGCCGTAGAAGTGCTCGGCCGCCGCCAGGTCGCGGGCCATCAGGCTGACCCAGCAGGGCGCGCCGTACACCTCGTGGGTAGACGTCGACATGTCTGTCAACCCCATCCGCCTCGGCTGTCACTGAATTCTCTCACCGCCGGAGGATTCCGAATCCCTCTTGGGGTGATATGTCCCCCAGCTTCCCACAGGTTGGTGACGCTCTGCCTGCGCAGGGTCGCGGCCGGTGACCTACCAGCCGAAGCGGCGGTCCACCACCGCGGCGAACTCCTCGAAGGACAGGACGCTGTCCCCGTTCTGGTCCGCCGCGTCGAACAGGGCGGAGGAGGCGTCGGCATCCCCCACGGCCCAGTACGGCAGATGGCCCTGGGCGGCCAGGGTGGGACCCTTCGACCGGAGCGCCGAGATCACCTCGGCTCGGGTCAGCGTGCCGTCCGCGTTCAGATCGAGCGCGTCGAACAGCTTGCGGGCCTTCTCGCTCATCGTGATCCCTCTTCCCGGGTCCGAACCGTCCCCCGAATAGTCACATGAGCCGTCTTCGGTCCGCCCGGGGCGTGCCGTTCCCGCCCCCGCAACCACCTGTGGAAGGGTCGCTTCCGCCTGGAGGGCGAGCGGCGAGTCGCGAGGTGATGACGGATGACCATGTCCCGCAACGAAGCCTACGGCGAGTGGTTCCACGCGGGCCGGCAGGACGGCGCGGCCCGGTCCGCCGAGCGCGTACTGCCCCTGGTTTTCGATCTCGTCCGCCCGGCCTGCGTGGTCGACGTGGGGTGCGGCACGGGCGCCTGGCTGGCCGCCGCGCAGCGCCTCGGCGCCGAGACGATCCTCGGCATCGACGGCGGCCGGGTGGCCGAGGACGCCCGGCACATCCCGCCCGACGGCTTCCTCGCCCGGGACCTCGCCCACCCCCTGCGCCTGGACGGCCGCCGCTTCGACCTGGCCGTGTGCATGGAAGTGGCCCAGCAGCTGGACCCGGTCCGCGCCGACTCCCTGGTCGGCGACCTCTGCACCCTCTCCGACGTGGTCCTCTTCTCGGCCGCGATCCCCGGCCAGACCGGCACCGGTCACCGCAACGAGCAGTGGCCGAACTACTGGCGCGACCGCTTCGGCCAATGGGGCTACGCACTCGTCGACTGCCTGCGCGCCCGCCTGTGGGACGACCCCGAGATCGAGCCCCGGTACGCGCAGAACGCCTACCTGTACGTGGGCGCCGACCGCCTCGCCGCCGACGGGCGCCTGCGCGCGGCTGCGGCGGAAACCGGGCGCATGCCACTGTGCGTGGTCCACCCCGGGCTGCCGGCCCTCTCCCCGAAGCCCTTCGCGCCGCCGGTGCCCGCCCCGCCCGAGCAGCGCCGGGCCCCGCAGCGCTACCTGCCGCACCCCCGGTAACCCCCGGTAACTCCCGGTCGACACCCTGCGGCCGACGGCCCCCGGTCGCCGGGCCTCCCGGCCACGCGGATGCTCGAAAATGCGTGAAGCAGGCCAGTTTCGAGCAACTCCCTTCGGTCGGCCGTCCCGAAGCGGTATTTTGCCGAGCGCATGACAAGCGAGCTCGAGCAAGCCCTCCGGGACCGTCCGACCGCACAAGGAGCCGCACCATGATCCGTGGCCGACGCCGTCCGGCGTACCGTCTCCGCCCGGACCGAGGACGGTCCCCAGGACGCCTGCGCATCCTCGGCGCCCTGCTCGCCCTCGCCCTGGCGCTGACGGCCCTCGCCGTCACCGCACCCGCCCCGCCGGCGGCCGCTGCCGCAGCGCCGGCCGCGACCGCAGGCTCGGTCACCGGCATCACCCGCGCCGGCAACACCTTCACCATCAGCACCTCCACCAAGGCCAAGGTCCGCCTGGTCATCGCCCGTGCCGACATCTTCCGCCTGTGGCTGTCGCCCGACGGCCGCTTCGCCGACGACCCGGCCGGCACCGACCTCGCGATCACCACCGACTTCGGCCCGGTGACGGCTTCCCTCACCGACGCCGGCACCCACCACCGCATCACCACCGGCGCCCTGTCGATCCGCATCAACAAATCGCCCCTGCAGTTCTCCGTCTACCGCGCGGACGACACCACCCTGGTCTGGCAGGAGACCCGGCCCACCTCCTGGACCGGCAGCCAGACCACCCAGTACCTCGCCCGCGGCGCGGACGAGCAGTTCTACGGCACCGGGCTGCGGCTGGGGGAGTGGGCGCTGCGCGACAAGACCGTGCCCGTCGCCGTGGACAACAAGTGGCGCGAGAACAACAACGCCAGCCCGGCGCCCTTCTACATGTCCACCAACGGCTACGGCGTCATGCGCAACACCTGGGCCCCCGGCTCCTACGGCTTCCACGCCACCGGCACCCTCACCCACGACGAAAGCCGCTTCGACGCCTGGTACTTCACCGGCGACTCCCTCAAGGGAGTCCTGGACGGCTACACCGATGTCACCGGCAAACCCTTCATGGCTCCCCTGTGGGGCTTCGAACTCGGCAACGCCGACTGCTGGAACGCCTCCAACCCCGAGTACCAGGGCGACCACGGCCGGGCCCGCCACCAGACCACCCCGGACGTGGTCTCGTACGCCGCCGACGCCCGGGCCGCGGACATGCCCTCCGGCTGGTTCCTGCCCAACGACGGCTACGGCTGCGGCTACACCGCCCCCCTGAAGTCCACCGTGGACGCCCTCAAGGCGAAGGGCTTCCAGACCGGGCTGTGGACCTCCACCGGCCTCGGCCGGATCGCCGACGAGGTCGGCGTCCAGGGGAGCCGCGGGGTCAAGACCGACGTCGCCTGGATCGGCAGCGGGTACAAGTACGCCTTCGACGGCGTACAACAGGCCGTCGACGGCATCGAGAAGAACTCCGACGCCCGCCGCTACGTCTGGACGGTCGACGGCTGGGCCGGCACCCAGCGCAACGCCGTCGTCTGGACCGGCGACACGCACGGCACCTGGGACGACATGCGCTGGCACGTCCCCGCCATCACCGGCGCCGGACTGTCCGCCCTCAACCACGCCGCCGGCGATGTCGACGGCATCTTCGGCGGCAGCCCCAAGACCTACGTCCGCGACCTCCAGTGGAAGGCCTTCACCCCGGCCTTCATGACCATGTCCGGCTGGGGCGCGACCAACCCCGCCGCCGGCTACCACGACAAGCAGCCCTGGCGGTTCGCCGAGCCCTACCTGTCCATCAACCGCAAGTACCTCAAGCTGAAGATGCGGCTGATGCCGTACCTGTACACGATGAGCCGCGTCGCGCACGAGACCGGCGTCCCCAGCACTCGTGCGATGGTGCTGGAACACCCCGCCGACCCGGTGGCCCGCGGCAATCTCACCAGCGGCCAGTTCATGGCCGGCGACTCCTTCCTCGTCGCACCCGTCGTCTCCGACACCGCCGTCCGCGACGGCATCTACCTGCCCGCCGGCACCTGGACCGACTACTGGACCGGGAAGACCTACGCCGGCCCCGGCTGGCTCAACGGCTACGCCGCCCCCCTCGACACCCTTCCCCTCTTCGTCAAGGGCGGGGCCATCGTGCCGATGTGGCCGCAGATGAACCACACCGGCGAGAAGCCGGTCTCCACCCTCACCTACGACATCCACCCGCGCGGCGCCTCCTCCTTCACCCTCTACGAGGACGACGGCCTCACCCGCGCCCACCAGAACGGCGCCTACGCCCGGCAGAAGGTGGACGTCACCGCCCCCGCCGCCGGCACCGGCGACGTCACCGTCTCGGTCGGCGCCGCCACCGGCACGTACGCCGGCAAGCCCGCCTCCCGCGGCTACGAGCTCACCCTGCACGTCGCCACCGCCCCGGCCGGGGTGACCCTGAACGGAAGCGCCCTGCCCCGGCACACCTCCAAGGCCGCCTACGAGGCCGCGCAGACCGGCTGGTACTTCGACCCGGCCGACCGGGCGGGCGTCCTCTGGACCAAGACCGGCGCACAGTCGGCTGCCTTCACCGTCGCGGCCACGGGCACCACCGTCCCCGCGACCTCCCCGCTGCCAGGCTCCACCACCATCCCCCACGCCGGGTGGAGCCTGGCGCACGCCGACAGCCAGGAGACCGCCGCCGAGAACGGCGCCGCGGTGAACGCCTTCGACGGCAACCCGGCCACCCTCTGGCACACCGCCTGGTCCGGCGGCACGGCCGCCCCGCTGCCGCACGAGATCCAGATCGACCTCGGCGCCCGCTACACGGTCGACGGGCTCGGCCACCTGCCCCGCCAGGACGGCGGCGTCAACGGCCGGATCGGCGGGTACGAGGTGTACGTCTCGGACACCACCGCCGACTGGGGCTCTCCGGTGGCCTCGGGCACCTTCGCCGACACCGCTGCCGTCAAGACGGTCCCGCTCGCCGCGAAGACCGGCCGCTACCTCCGCGTCAAAGCCCTGACCGAGGCCGGCGGACGCGGACCGTGGACCAGCGCCGCCGAGTTCACCGCCACCGGCCGCCCGGCCCCGCTGCCTTCGGACGCCACCCTGGTCAACGCCGCCTCCGCCACCTGCGTCGACCTGCCGTACAGCGCCACCGCACCCGGCACCGAACCCACCCTGTACGGCTGCCACGGCGGACCCAACCAGCGCTGGACCCTGCACCCCGACGGCCGCCTCACCGGCCTCTCCGGCGTCTGCCTCGACGGGGCCGCCGCCTCCCGGGTGACGATCCAGCCCTGCAACGGCAGCAGCGGCCAGAGCTGGCAGCAAGGACCCCAGGGCAGTCTCCGCAATGCCGGCCTCTGCCTCGCCCCGGCCGGCTCGGGCACCGCCGACGGCACCCGGCTGACCCGGGAGTCCTGCACCCAAACCGCCGACCGGCAATGGACGTTCACGCCGTGAGCGCCGCCGTTCAGGCCGTGAGTACGGCGCGCCGCTCGCGGGCGGAGAGACCGCCCCAGACTCCGTACGGCTCCCGCGCCCGCAGCGCGTAGGTCAGGCACTCGCGACGGACCGGGCAGTCGGCGCAGACCCGCTTCGCGGCCTCTTCCCGGTCCTCGCGCTCCGGCCCGCGTTCGCCGGTCGGATGGAAGAACATCCCGCTGCCGAGCGTCCGGCAGGCGGCGTGCAACTGCCAGCTCCAGTGGTGCTCGAAGGCGCCGGGCAGACGTGAGACATCGGACATCGCTGCGTCCTCCAAGGGGCCGGAGCCCCGAGCTCCGGCCGGTCGGGTACGGCCGTGCCCGCGACGGTCACCCGGCGCGGGCACGGCCCGTTCCCTGACGCGCCTGCCCGCTCAGGCGGCCAACATGCCCTCGCGCAACCGGCCGAGGGTCCGGGTCAGCAGCCGGGAGACGTGCATCTGGGAGAGCTCCAGCTCGGCCCCGATCTGAGCCTGCGTCATCTCCTCCCCGAAGCGGAGCCGCAGCAGGCGGCGTTCCCGCTCGTCCAGCTGCTCCAGCAGGGGGGCCAGGGTCTGGATGTCCTCGACCAGCTCCAGGTCCGCCTGCTCCTGGCCCATGACCTCGGCCAGGCTGCGGGGGCCGTCGCGGCCGTCGCGGGCGGCGTCGCCCTCCGCGTGGCCGCCCTGCGGCGCGTCGAGGGAGCTGCTGGTGTGCCCGTTGGCGGCGACCAGCCCCTCGACGACCTCGTCCTCGCTCAGGTTCAGGTGTTCGGCGAGGTCCCGGACCGTGGGGGAGCGGCCGAGGAGCGCCGTGAGCTCCTCCTTCCCCTTGGCGAGGTCGATGCGGAGCTCCTGGAGGCGGCGCGGGACGCGCACGGCCCAGGTGGTGTCGCGGAAGTGCCGCTTGATCTCACCGGTGATGTACGGCAGCGCCAGGGTGGCGAACTCGATGCCGCGGTCGGGGTCGAACCGGTCGATGGCCTTGATCAGGCCGATGGTGCCGACCTGCATCAGGTCCTCGACGTCGCCGGCGTCCCCGCGCTTGCGGAACCGCCGGACCGCATACCGCACCAGCGAGAGGTTCATCCGGATCAGTGTGTCGCGCACGTACGAGTAGGCGTGGGTGCCCGGTTCCAGCGTCTTCAGGCACTGGAAGTAGGCCTTCGACAGTTCCCTCGCATCCCGGGTCGACAGTTCTCCGGGGTCCTCGATCCGCGGGAGTCCCGCGAGGCGGGCGTCGTCGGAGAGGGAGAGGGAGGTGCTGCGCATGGCTTCGCTCCTTGGGCTTGTGGGCTTACGGCGCGGTCTGGTGCTGCGGTGTCGGTGTCGGTGTCGGCGTCGGGCTCGGCTTCCTGCTGTTCTTCTGTCGCCGGCGGCGGCGTCTGCGGACGAAGGGTTTCCGGTGGGGCTGTCCGCATGATTGCGCTGTCCCGGTCATACGTCAAGAAATACAGGAAATGCATTTCACGTCTTGAGTCTCGCCCGTCCTCTGCCATCATGGGGCGATGGGGACCGCACCACATCGACAGAACTGGACATTTCTGACGAATCATGCGCGCGTGCTGGTCGCGATTGCCCGCGATCCCGGCGTCCGCCTGCGTGACGTCGCCGCGCTGTGCCGGCTGACCGAGCGCACCGTGCAGATGATCGTCACGGACCTGGAGGGTGACGGGTATCTCACCCGCTCCCGGGACGGCCGCCGCAACCGGTACGAGATCGCCCCGGGCGCCCTCTTCCGGCACCCCGCCGAAGCCGGGGTGCAGGTCGCCGGGCTGCTGGCCCTCCTCCTCGGGGCCCCCGCCGCCCCCGGATCCTCCGGGGAGGGGCTCGGCGTTCCCGCCGGCGGCGCGGAGCACGCCGACGCCTGAGCGGCGGGGCGCCCCCGGGGGACCGCAGCCCCCCGCGGGGCCGGGTTGACGTGCGCGGCGGGCACCGGCGACCGTGGCCCGCATGGGGAAAGAACGCCGACTGCTCACGCTGATCGTCTGCCTGGCGCTGGGCGGCGTCCTGGCCGCGGCCGTGCTGGGCGCCTCGCGCGCCTCCGGCCCGCACCACGGGGCGGACGGCTCTCCTCCCGCGGCAAGCGACTATCAGGACATGCGCGACGTACCGCCCGCGACGCAGCCCGAACCGCCCGCCGGTCCGGACGCCTCCACCGGAACCGTCGCCGTCGACTGCGGCCGCAACGAAGAGGCCCACTACAACGAGGACAACCTGGTGGTCTCACCCGGCCTCGCCGGCGGCGCCCACCACACGCACTCCTACGTCGGCAACCTGGCCACCCGTGCCACCTCGACGGACGAGGAGCTGGCCGCCGCCCCCACCACCTGCCGCAGCGGCGACCGCTCGACCTACTACTGGCCGGTGCTTCGCCGCCCGGACCGGCCCGCCACCCGCCCGTACGAGAAGGCCGCCGGCCACGGCAACACCGGCGAGATCCTGCTCCCCGCCGAGGTGGGGCTGGAGTTCCGGGGCAACCCCACGAGCAAGGTCGTGGCCATGCCCCGCTTCCTGCGGGTCATCACCGGAGACGCCGTCGCCTTCACCGCCGCGACCGACGCCGACGTACGGGCCCGCTGGGGCTGTTCGGGCTTCCCGGACCGCTCCACCACGAAGTACCCGAAATGCCCGGCCGGCGACCGGCTCACCCGCACCCTGTCCTTCCCCAGCTGCTGGAACGGGCTGGACACCGTCAACGACACCCGCAGCCACCTCCGCTTCCCCGCCGTCAACGGGGTCTGCCCGCCCGGCACCTTCCCCGTCCCGGAGCTCCGCATCTCCCTCGCCTACGACGTCCCGCCCGGCGCGCCGGTCGCCCTGGACTCCTTCCCCGAGCAGCGGCACAGCCCCCGCACCGACCACGCCATGTTCGTGAACGTGATGACGGACAGCCAGATGGCCGGGATCGTCGCCTGCCTGAACGAGGGCCGCCGCTGCTGAACGCGACCCACCGCCCGCACGTGTGACGCACGCCACATGAACGGCCGGGGCCGGGGCCGCGTGTTCCGCACGACGCAGGCGAGGAAGACGGAGAGGGTGAGATGGCCGGACCACTGTGGCCCCGCAGTCGGCGGGGCTCGACCGACGAAGCACTGATCAGGTCGGTGTACGAGGAGCACGGCAACGCCCTGCTCGCGTACGCGACCCGGCTGACCGGCGACCGGGCCACGGCCGAGGACGTCGTACAGGAGACCCTCATCCGGGCCTGGCGCCACTCGGACGTCCTGGTCAACGGAAAGGGCTCGGTGCGCGGCTGGCTGCTGACGGTGGCCCGCAACATCATCACCGACCGCTACCGCGCCAAGGCCGCCCGGCCGACGGAGGTCGCCGGCTCCGCCGCGACACCGCCGGTGGAGGCGGACCACTCCGACGCGGTCGTCGACGCGATGACCGTACTGGGCGCACTCGACAAGCTGTCGCCCGAACACCGCGACGTGCTCACGGAGCTGTACTACCGCGAGCGCAGCGTGGCGGAAGCCGCCGACAGCCTCGGCATCCCCGCGGGCACGGTGAAATCGCGCTCGCACTACGCACTCAAGGCCCTGCGCGAGACGTTCAGGGAAGGCAACCGACCGAGCAGGCCCCAACAGCCCGCCGGACTCAGGGAGGTGGTGGCATGAACCGGCAGCAGCACGCGGAGGAGGAACTGCTCGGCCCGTACGTCCTCGGCGTACTCGACGAGGCGGACGTCCTGCGTGTCGAAGAACATGTGGCTGGCTGCGAGCAGTGCGGGCGGGAGGTGACCGCCTTGCGCGAGATGGAGGCGGCGCTCGGCGAGGTACCCCAGGAGGCCTTCCTGGACGGGCCTCCGCAGGGCGGAGACCTGCTGCTTCAGCGCACGCTGCGGCAGATGCGGAGCGAACGGGCGGGCAGCCTGCGCCGCCGCCGGGCCGTCGTCGGCCTGGCGGCGGCCGCCGCCTTCGCGGCGGTGTTCTGGGCCGGCACGGCCGCGGGCGGCGGGGGCGGCGAGCCGCCGGTCGCCCTGCCCCTGCCCCCGGCGACGACCGCTCCGACCTCACCCGCCACGCCGCCCGCCGGGACCCGGTTGGGCTCTGCCACCGACGAGGCCACCGGCGCCCGGATGACCGTGAGGATGGTCCCGGCCACGCAGTGGGTGCGGGTCAACGCCGCCGTGACCGGAGTCCCGCCCGGCGAGCGGTGCCGGCTGGTCGTGGTCGCTCGCGACGGCAGCCGCACCACGGCGGGCAGCTGGGTGGTGGGCAGCCAGGCCAACGGTGAGGCCAAGGGGGCCTCGCTGGACGGCTCCGCGGCGGTGGACCCGGCCGACGTGAAGGAGATCGTGGTCGAGAACGAGGCCGGCAAGGCGTTCGTCACCGTCCCGGTCTGACCTCGCGGCAGCTGAGAACCGGCACACAGGAGCCCGGAAGCAGGTCTGCTCCCGGGCTCCGCCGTGTTCCCGGCCGGCCACGCACTCTTGTGCGGCCACGGCCGCCACGGCACTCTGGCGTGCGCTCCGCCGGACCACCGGCGCCCCCACACCGGTTGAGAAAGGTTCAGGTGCCCTCGTATGAGAGTGCTACGCCGCCGACTGCCCGCGTTATCCCCGCTGCCCGCTGCGCTGCTGCCCGCCGCCCTGCTGGCCGCCGCGCTGCCGCTCGCCGCCACCGGACCGGCGGCGGCCGCCGCACCGGCCGCGGCGGACGTCACGTACGCCGCCCCCGGCGAGACCGCGATACCGGACTCCTGGATCGTCACCCTCAAGGGCTCGGCCCGCACCGCCGACGCGGCCTCCACGGCCCGCGAGCTGACCGGCCGCACGGCCGGCCGGGTCCGCATCGGCCACGTCTACACCTCCGCCCTGCACGGCTTCTCCGCGCGGATGAGCCGGGCCGAAGCCGTCCGCCTGGCCGCCGATCCGCGCGTGGCCGGGATCCGGCAGGACACCCGGGTGACTTTGGACCCGGCGGCCGCCGCCGTGACGCCCGCCGCCGTGACGCCCGCTGCGACCCAGCCGAACGCCCCCTGGGGACTCGACCGCATCGACCAGCGCCGACTGCCGCTCTCCACCACGTACACGTACCGCACCACCGCCCCGGACGTCCGCGTGTACGTCATCGACACCGGACTGCGCACCTCGCACACGGACTTCGGCGGCCGGGCCTCCGTCGGCACCGACACCGTCGGCGACGGCCGCAACGGCGAGGACTGCCACGGCCACGGCACCCACGTCGGCGGGATCGCGGCCGGCACCGTCCACGGCGTCGCCAAGTCCGCCCGGCTGGTGGCCGTACGCGTCCTCGACTGCCAGGGCTCCGCCACCACCTCGGGGGTGATCGCCGGCATCGACTGGGTGACTGCGAACGCCGTCCGGCCGGCCGTCGCCAACATGAGCCTGGGCGGTGCGGCCAACACCGCCCTCGACGCCGCCGTCCGCACCTCGATCGCCTCCGGCATCACCTACACCGTCTCGGCCGGCAGCGCCGCCCGCCCCGACGGGGCCTGCACCACCTCGCCGGCCCGGGTGCCCGAGACGATCGTGGCCGCGGCCTCCGACCGCCTGGACCGGCGGGCCTCCTCCTCCAACTACGGCAACTGCGTCTCCCTGTTCGCCCCCGGAGTGGCCATCCCGTCCGCCTGGAAGGACAGCGACACGGCGACGGCCACCCTGAGCGGCACCTCCATGGCCACCGCGCACACGGCCGGCGCCGTCGCCCTGCACCTCGCCTTCCGCCCGGCGGACACCCCGGCACAGGTCAAGCACGCGCTGCTGGCCAACGCCACCGCCGGAGTACTCCAGGGCAGCCCGCCGCCCGTGCCGAACCGGCTGCTGTACACGCTCTACCTGCCGTAGGCCGCCGGGCGGGCAGGCTGTTCAGCCCTTTCAGGTCAGGTCCGCGCGGCGCCGAGGGCGGCCACGGCGGCCACCATCCGGTCCCAGAACCGCTCCCGGTCCAGCTCCACGGCCACCCGGGCGTTCAACGGCCGGTCCAGGTACCGGTGCAGGTCCACCACGGTCGCCCCGCGGGTGTGCTCCCCGCGCAGTTCCACGTCCACCTGCGCGTCCACGCAGCGCACGATGCCCGGGTCGATCACCCGGGCCACCGCGACGGGGTCGTGCAGCGGCGGGCTGGGGAAACCCCACAACCGGTGGTAGGTGCCGGCGAAGTAGGCCATCAGTTCGGCGCAGATGCGCCCGAGGTCCGTACCGAGCCCTTCGAAGCGGGCCAGGACCTCGGGCGTCGCCAGCGCCTGGTGGGTGACGTTGAGCCCGCACATGGTGACCGGGACACCGCTGCGGAAGACGATGTCCGCCGCCTCCGGGTCGGTGTGGATGTTGAACTCGGCGGCCGGGGTCCGGTTGCCGCGCTCCGTGGACCCTCCCATCAGGACGATCTCGCGGATCCGGGCGGCCGCATCGGGGTAGCGGGTCAGCAGCAGCGCGATGTTGGTCAGCGGCGCGGTCGGCACCAGGGTCACCGGTTCCGGATGCCGGGCGAGGATCCGGTGGATGAGTTCCACGGCGTGCTCGGGCACGGTGTCCACGGTGGGCTCCGGGAACCGCGGCCCGTCCAGCCCGGAGGTGCCGTGCACGTCGTCGGCCACCCGCAGGGGCTGTACGAGCGGCCGGTCGCACCCGGCGGCGACCGGCACCCCGGTGATGCCCGCGACGGTGCACACCCGGCGCGCGTTCAGGGTGGTCTTCTCCAGCGTCTGGTTCCCCGCGACCGTGGTGATGGCGAGCAGGTCGACCGCCGGGTCGCCGGCGGCCAGCATGAGGGCGAGGGCATCGTCGTGCCCGGGATCGCAGTCGATGATGATCGGTACGCCCACGGTCGTCCTCCTCGGCACCCGGCCTGCCTCCGCCACGACCAGTGTGCGCGTCCGGAGGGTAGGGTGCGAGGACATCCGCCGAGTCGAACCGGAGGTACTGCCGTGGCCGTCGAATGGGTCCGACTCGCCCTGGACCTGGAGGCGTTCGACGAGAGCCCGTTCCTGCCCCGGCTGCGGAGCTGCCGGGAAGCGGGCGTCGAGCTCACGACCATGGCCGCCGTCGGCGACACCCCGGAGCACCGGCGCGCGCTCTACGAGCTGAACAAGGCGTGCTCGGCGGACATCCCGGGCCGGGGCGCGTTCCACACCTTCGACGAGTACCTGGCGCAGCGCATCGAGACTCCGGTCTACGACCCGCGCGGCGTGGTGCTGGCCCGCGACGGGGATGCCTGGATCGGCATGGCGGCGACGACGATCCGGCCCGAGGGGTTCGCCTTCAGCGAGATGACCGGCGTGCGGGCCGGGTACCGCGGCAGGGGGATCTCCCTGGCCATGAAGCTCCTCGCGATCGGTTTCGCCCGCTCCGGGGGCGTCCCCGTGCTGCGGGCCTTCCACCACCCCGGCAACACGGTGGCCATCGCCATGAACCGCCGACTCGGCTTCGTCCCCGAGCCCGCCCAGGGCTGATCCGCCCGGCGGCCGCGGGGCGGGATCGGGTGCGCGGGGGAGGGGGCGGTGTGGCGGATACCGCCATGAGGACGGCCCTGACTGTGGTGGTCGCACCCGTGGGCGGGCGGCCCGGCCCCTGTCTAGCGTTCCGGCCATGACGAGCGAACTTCCCCCCGGCCACGCCGTGGACCTCACCGGACGCACCGCCCTGGTCACCGGCGGCGGCAGCGGCATCGGCCGGGCCTGCGCCCGCGCGCTGGCCGCAGCCGGCGCGCAGGTGCACGTGGTGGACCTGGACGCCGCCGCGGCCGATGCGACCGCCCGGGACACCGGCGGCCGGGCCCACGCCGTCGACCTCGCCGACCCCGAGGCACTCCACGGCCTCCCCACCGAGGTGGACATCCTCGTGAACAGTGCCGGACTCCAGCACGTGGCACCCATCGAGGACTTCCCGCCGGCCCGGTTCGAGCTCATCCAGAAGGTGATGGTCACCGCGCCGTTCCTGCTGCTCCGGCACTGCCTGCCGCACATGTACGCCCGCGGCTGGGGCCGCGTGGTGAACATCTCCAGCGTGCACGGCCTGCGCGCCAGCGCCTACAAGTCCGCCTACGTCGCCGCCAAGCACGGCCTCGAAGGCCTCAGCAAGGTCGCGGCCGTCGAAGGCGCCCGCCACGGAGTGACGAGCAACTGCATCAACCCCGGCTACGTCCGCACCCCGCTCGTGGAACAGCAGGTCGCCGCCCAGGCCACCGCCCACGGCATCGCCGCCGAGGACGTGGTCACCGAGGTGCTGCTCGACCGCTCGCTGATCAAACGCCTCATCGAACCGACCGAGGTCGCCGCCCTCGCGGTCTGGCTCTGCGGCCCCCACACCGGCTACATCACCGGCGCCTCCGTCCCCGTCGACGGCGGCTGGGGCGCCCACTGACCCCGGCGGTGGCGAAGATGCCTTCACCCCATGGCGCGAATAGCATGGAATAAAGGAGCCGTCTAGCCCGAAGGCAGAGTCATGAGTGACATGCGGACGCAGACGCAGTCGTCGGAAGACCCGCCGGAGCAGGGAGTGGAGCTGCTCATTCTTCCGGTGGAGTTGGCCGAAGCCAGCCTGAAATCGCTGCTCGGCAGCGATTCCGGGAAGCTCGCGCGATGCGGAACGGGTTGTTCGAGCACGAACACGCCTACTGGCGACGTTCACTGTACCGACGTCGAGCCGGTTTAGTGGTGAGCTCCACCGTCTCGAAACAAGAGCCGACGACATACGACGACCGACCACTCCCGTTCGTCATCCGGGTGGCGGCAGAGTGGGTGAACCTCGAGGAGGGCGAATCAGCCCTCCTCTTTCAAGCTCGAAGCCCCTTGACCGGGGATCTCTGCGTTACGGCGGACGGGGCGGACGTACAGTTCTCGGACATCGGGGTGTCGATGTGATCCTGATCATTTCCAATCCTCAAGGTGATGGTCACGTCGCATCGGTCACGACCGAGCTGTCACGTCGCGGTGAAGAATTCAGGATCTACAATCCGGCCGGATATCCCGCAGAGTCGACGGTGACGGTGGACAGCACACCCGGAGGCGTGCGGACGTCACTGAGGTGGGACGGGGCGGATCTGGATCTGGATGACGTCAAGAGCGTGTGGTACCGCCGACCGGACGAGTTCGAGCTGTCGGACCGGTTGACGACGGAAGAGAAGGAGTGGACCCGTTCCGAGTGCAACCACTTGTTCCAATCGGTGTGGAGTGGCATGCGCTCGTACTGGGTCAGTGAGCCGCGCGCGATCAGAAACGCAAGCGCAAAGGTGATGCAGCTGGATGTGGCTGCTGGAATGGGTTTCACCGTTCCCCGCTTCACGGTGACGAACGACGTCGATTCCGCTGCGGGCTTCATCTCTTCCTGTCGCGGCGGGGCCATCGTAAAAGTTCTGGCGTATCCGTTCATCGCCTACCCGGAGCGAGGCTGCAGGCTCTACACCCACTTGCTCACGGTCGAGGACCTCGAGCACATCGAATCCGTCCGCTTCGGGCCGACCTTCTTGCAGGAATTCGTCGAGAAGGAGATGGACGTACGCGTCACCGTCTTCGGGGAAGAGGTGTTCGCCGTCGGCATCAAGTCGGCGGGCTTCGAGGAGGCCCGCATCGACTTCCGGCGTGCCGAAATCTACGACCTCCCGCATTGCGTTCTGGACCTGCCCAAAGGTCTGAGTTCGCTGTGCGTCGAACTGGTCAGACGCCTCGGTCTCCGCTTCGGCGCGATCGATCTGATCCTCACACCCGACGGCCGGTACTTCTTCCTGGAGATCAACCCCAACGGTCAGTGGTACTGGCTGGAGTTGATGACGGGCGTCCCCTTGACGCGGTCACTGTGCGACTTGCTGACCGGCGCATCCAACGTCGAACGGTCGATGTCGCCCAGGTGAAGTTCGAGCCCGCCGTCGGCGGCGCGGCCGATCCACACCCGCGTTCCTTCCAGGGCCGGGAGGTCCTCACCGGGCACCAGCGATCGCAGGTATTCCCTTACGTGGGACGGAACCCGAACGACTTGAGTTCCCACGGGAACAGGGTGTGCCATATCCATTTACCGTACGGCAGGCGGCAGCCCCCCACCACTCGGGCCGGCAGCATCGACCTCCCACGTCTGCCCCGAGGTCTGTGCCGGCGGTGTGGTGGTCGGGCACACAGGACGGTGTCCGAATGTGAGGGTCAGCCACATACGCGGCTGACCTGCGGGCTTCTACGGTGTGGCGACACGGAACGTCCCCGCCAACCGCCTGGAAGTGGTGCACATGGTCTCCCCCGCAATGGCTGCGCCGGCCGGAGGACACGGCATACGCCGCATCGTCGCCGCCAGTCTCGTCGGCACCACCATCGAGTGGTACGACTTCTTCCTCTACGGATCCGCCGCCGCCCTGGTCTTCAACACCCTGTTCTTCCCCTCCAGCGATCCCCTCGTCGGCACCCTCCTCGCCTTCCTCACCTACGCCGTCGGCTTCGCCGCCCGCCCCCTCGGCGGCATCGTCTTCGGGCACTTCGGCGACCGGATCGGCCGCAAGAAGCTGCTCGTCCTCAGCCTGCTGATGATGGGCGGAGCCACCTTCGCGATGGGCCTGCTGCCCACCCACGCCGCCATCGGGGCGGGCGCCCCCGTGCTGCTGACCGTGCTGCGCCTGGTCCAGGGCTTCGCCCTCGGCGGTGAGTGGGGCGGTGCCGTGCTGCTGGTCTCCGAGCACGGCAGCGCAGAACGGCGCGGGTTCTGGGCCTCCTGGCCGCAGGCCGGCGCCCCCGGCGGCAACCTCCTCGCCACCGGCGTCCTGGCACTGCTCGCCGCCGTCCAGTCCGACGAGGCCTTCCTCGCCTGGGGGTGGCGGATCCCGTTCCTGCTGTCCGGCGTCCTCGTCGTGATCGGCCTGTGGATCCGCATCTCCGTCTCCGAATCCCCGGTCTTCCTCGAAGCCCGCCGCAAGGCCGCCGAGGCGGCGGCCACCGGAGCCCAGGAGAAGCCGCCCGTCGTCGAGGTCCTCCGCACCGGCCGGCGCCAGGTGCTCACCGCCATCGGCACCCGGCTCGGCGAGAACATCTCGTACTACATCCTCACCGCCTTCCTCCTCGTCTACGTCACCGCCCACCTGGGACTCCCCAAGAGCGACGCCCTCAACGCCGTACTGATCGGCTCCGCCGTCCACTTCGTCACCATCCCCGCCTGGGGCGCGCTCTCGGACCGGATCGGCCGACGCCCCGTCACCCTCATCGGCGCGGTCGGCATGGCGGGCTGGGCCTTCGCCTTCTTCGCCCTGCTCGACACCGAGTCCTTCCCGGTCATCGCCCTCGCGGTCACCGTCGGACTGCTCCTGCACGGAGCCATGTACGGGCCGCAGGCCGCTTTCATCTCGGAGATGTTCGACACCAAGGTCCGCTACTCCGGCGCCTCCATGGGCTCCCAGCTCGCCTCCATCGTCGGCGGCGCCCTCGCCCCGATCATCGCCGTCGAACTCCTCAAGGACTACGACTCCTCCCTCCCCGTATCGGTCTACCTGAGCGCCGCGGCGGCCGTCACCGCCCTCACCGTCTGGCTGGCCAAGGAGACCCGCGGCCGCGACCTGGCACAGGACGGCCCCACCACCACGACCGCAGCCGCGGCCGCCGCCCGCCACGGCACCCCCGCCGACCCCCGCCCCACCCGGGCCTGACCGACCGTATGCTCCCGTCCGTGACAGCCCCCGGCCCCCACCCCGCGCACACCGGCCTGCGGCAGCTCCTCGACCTGCTCGCCGAGGGCGCCACCGCCGAGGCACTCGCCGGCCCCGCCGCCGAAGCCAGGGCGGCCGGGGCCGGCCCGGACGAACTGGCCGCACTCGCCGAAGCCACCGAGACGGCCCTCCGCATCCGCCGCACCCTCAGCCAGCACCGCCGGCGCGAGGCCCAGCTCACCGCCCTCTTCGACACCGCCAGCGACCTGGCCGCACTCCGCGACCTGGACTCCGTACTGCGCGCCATCGTGCACCGGTCCAAGCTGCTCCTCGGCACCGACGTCACCTACCTGTCCCTCAACGACGACGAAGCCGGCGACACCTACATGCGGGTCACCGACGGGGCGGTGGCCCCCGCCTTCCAGCAGGTCCGTCTCGGCATGGGCGAAGGGCTCGGCGGCCTCGTCGCCCAGACCGCCCGCCCCTACGCCACCGGCGACTACCAGGCCGACACCCGCTTCCACCACACCACCGCCATCGACAGCGCCGTCCACGACGAAGGCCTGCGGGCCATCCTGGGCGTACCGCTGCGCGTGGGTACCCGGGTCATCGGCGTCCTCTACGCCGCCGACCGCACCCCGCGCACCTTCACCCCCGACGAGGTCGCCCTGCTCTCCTCGCTCGCCGACCACGCCGCCATCGCCATCGACGGGGCCCGGCTGCTCGAGGAGACCCGCGCGGCCCTGGACGACCTCAACTCCGCCTCCCGCACCATCCAGGCCCACAGCGAGGCCATGCGCCGCGCCGAACAGGCCCACGACCAGCTCACCGACCTCGTCCTGCGCGGCGGCGACGCCACCGGCGTGGCCGCCCAGATCGCCGACATCCTCGACGCCGGCATCCTCATCCACGACGCCGACGGAGCCGAACTCGCCCGCACCGGCACCGAGCCGCTGCCCCCGCCCGCCCGGGCGGTCGCCGCCTCCCGGGCCAGCGGCCGGGCCGTCCCGCTGGACGGCACCTGGGTGTGCGCCGTGCTCGCCGGCCCCGAACTCCTCGGCAGCATCGCCCTGACCGGCCGCCCCGCCCTGGCCGACGCCGACCGGCTGCTGTTCGAACGCGCCGGCGTGGTCACCGCGCTCCTCCTGCTGCTGCGCCGCTCCGTGGCCGAGACCGAGGACCGGGTACGCGGCGAACTGCTCAACGACCTCCTCGCCACCTCCGGGGACCCCGACAGCCTCGCCGCCCGCGCCCGCCGGCTGGGCATCGGCCTGAGCCATCCGCACGGCGTTTTCGTCGCCCACAGCGAGACCGCCCCGCGGCACCGGCTGCTCGCCGCCGCCGCCCGCAGCGCCCACGCCCACCGCGGACTGGCCGGCATCCACCACGAGCAGGTGGTCCTGCTCCTCCCCACCCGGACGCCCGGCACGACCGCGCACGCCCTCGCCGCCGAACTCGGCCAGGCGGCCGACGCCCCCGTCACCGTCGGAGCCGCTGGCCCCACCACCGGCCCCGCCGGCCTGCCGGACACCCACACCGAGGCCCGGCAGTGCCTGTCCGCCCTGCGCGCCCTCGGCCGGACCGGCCAGGGCGGAGCCCTCGCGGACCTCGGCTTCGTGGGCCTGCTGCTCGGTGACCCGGCCGGCGTGTCCGGGTACGTACGGAACACCCTCGGCCCGCTCCTCGGCTACGACGCCGAACGCGGAACCGACCTGACCGGCACCCTCGACGCGTACTTCGCGCAGAACGCCAGCCTCACCCGGACCAAGGACGTCCTGCACGTCCACGTGAACACGGTCGTGCAGCGCCTCGACCGGATCGGCCGCCTGCTGGGCGCGGACTGGAACACCCCGGCCCGGGCGCTCGAACTCCAGCTGGCGCTGCGGCTGCACCGGCTCGCCGGAACCTGGTGAAGGGGCGTCCGGATCAGCGCCAGGCCGGGTGCCCCTCGGCGGAGCCGCCGGGGGTGACCGACCGTTCGCCGGACTTGTCCGGCCGGACCGCCCAGACCACCGGCTTCTCGTACGGGCCGCGGACGAAGGCCAGCCAGCTGCCGTCCGGGGACCAGCTGGGGTCCATCTCGTGGGCGCCGGTGGCCACCAGGGCCCGGTCGTTGCCGCCGTCCGAGTCCACGAGCCGGATGTCGCCCTGGGTGCCCGTGCCGTACGTGCCCGCCGTGTAGGCGAACGTACGGCCGTCCGGGGACCAGACGGGGTCGAGCGCCGGGTGCGGCAGCCAGGACACCCGGTGCGGAGAAGTCCCGGGATCGGCCGCATCCACCACGTGGATCTGCCAGTTGCCGGGCCCGTCCTGAAGGCAGACGGCGATCCGCTTGCCGTCCGGTGACCAGGCGGGGTCCTCGACCTGGCTGCTGCCGATGGTGAGCTGCTGCGCGGATCCGTCGGAGACCTTCACCGAGAACAGCTGCTGTACGCCGCCCTTTTCGCGGAGTACGGCGAGCCGGGTGCCGTCCGGGGACCAGGACACCCGGCCCCCGGCGATGGCGGCGATTCGCCGCGGGTTCGAGCCGTCGGCGTCGGCCGTCCAGACGGCCGCGCCCTGCGGGGTGACCCGGGTGAAGGCGAACGACCGGCGGTCGGGGGACCACTGGGGCAGCATGTCGCAGCTGTCCCCGGCGAGCAGCCGCTCGGCGGAGGGGGACTTCGGGTCGCGGCGGGCGATCACCCCGTGGCAGTCCTTCGGCCAGCCCGGGGCGGTGTCCTGCCGGATCAGCATCGGGGCGGTGGGGAACGGCGCCGGGCCGGGGGAGGAGGCGGCCGAGGCGGGCGGGTTCTCGCCGCCCTTGGTGTTGTCGCCGGGGGAGCCGGCCCACGGCTGCCACAGCACCAGGCCGACGGCGGAGAGCGCGACCAGCGCGGCCGCCGTCGCGATCACCGCGCGCCGGGCCAACGGCCGTTCCTGCGGCCGCTCGGCGACACCCGACGGCCCGGCCCCACCCCCGGCCACCGTCACCGCCTGCCCGGCACCCGCGCTCGGGCCGAAATCCGCGCCCGGGCCGAAGCCCGCGCTCGGGCCGGAGCCCGCGCTCGGGTTGGGGGCCGCGCCCGGGCCGGCACTCGGGCCTGTGACGGTGCCCGCACCCGGGCCGAAGCCCGGGCCGGGACCTGTGCCCGCGTCGGCGACCGGGCCGAAGCCCGGACCCGTAGCGGCATCCGGACCCGTACCGGCACCCGGACCCGTAGCGGCATCCGGACCCGTACCGGCACCCGGACCCGTACCGGCATCCGGATCCGGGCCGGGGTTCGCGGTGCCGTAGCCCGCAGGGGGAGCCGAGGTCACCGTCGGGGGCTGGACCGCCGCGGGGCCGGTGTCGGCCGTTGCGGCCGCGGTGGGAACCGCCGCGCCCGCAACAGGCGCCCCCGGCCGGGCCGCATCGGGCGCGGTCACGGGGTGTGCCGGAGCCGCTGGGGTGGCCGGGGCCGCGGGGTTTGCGCGGGGCAGCAGTTGCGTGGCCGCGTCCGGCAGCCAGCTGTCGCCCGGAGGGTGGCGGACCGTCAGCCGGTCGAGGAAGGCGGACGGTGTGGGCCGGCCCGCCGGGTCCTTGGACAGGCAGGCCGCGATGAGCTCCCGCAGTTCGCCGGGGACCTCTGCCAGGTCCGGCTCCTCGTGCACCACCTTGTAGTGCCGGGCCGCCGACGGGCCGTCGCCGAAGGGGGAGCCGCCCGCCGCCTGGGTGAGCACCACCCCGAGGGCGAACATGTCCACCGCCGGGGTCATCGTCCCCCCGGTGAGCTGCTCGGGCGCCAGGAACCCCGGGGTGCCCACCTGGAGCCCGGTCTGCGTCAGGGCGGTGCCGTCCAGTGCACGCGCGATGCCGAAGTCGATGACCCGCGGCCCGTCCTCCGCGACGATGATGTTCGCGGGCTTGAAATCGCGGTGGATGACCCCGGCCCGGTGGATTGCCTCCAGGGCCTCGGCGAGACCGGCGGCCAGCACCGTCAGCGTGTCCACCGGCAGCGCGCCGACCCGGGCGAGCACCTCGGCCAGGGTGGGTCCCGGCACGAACGCCGTCACCAGCCAGGCGGGGTCCGCCTCCGGGTCGGCGTCGACGACCGGGGCGGTGTGGAAGCCGCCCACCCGCCGGGCCGCGGCCACCTCGTCGGCGAACCTGCGGCGGAACCCGGGTTCCGTACTGAGCTCGGGGCGCACGACCTTCACGGCCACCTGCCGCCCGGACTGGGAACGGCCGAGGTAGACCACGCCCATGCCCCCCTGGCCGAGCCGTCCGGTCAACCGGTACCGGCCCTCGCCGACCGAGGCGGGATCGCCCGGTTGGAGCGGCTTCATGTGCACCCCCGTTTTCGCACCCGGATCGGTGCCAGCATCTCCATATCGGCCGGCCGGCCCGCCCGTCAAGCGGAGTCCGGGCGGCCGCCGGACCGGGACGCCGGTCAGGCCTTGCGGACCACGCTCGACTTCAGCTGCATGGGACCGAAGCCCTCCACCTTGCAGTCGATGTCGTGGCCGTCCACCCCGTCGACGAGGCGGATGTTGCGCACCTTGGTGCCCGCCTTGATGCCCGACGGGCTGCCCTTGACCTTCAGACCCTTGATCACCGTCACGGTGTCACCGTCGGCGAGCACATTGCCGACCGCATCCCGCACCACGCGGTCCCCGCTCGCGCTCACACCGGAGGCATCGGCCGACGCTGCGGGGGACCACTCGTGCCCGCATTCCGGGCAGACGAGGAGCGCCCCCATCTCGTAGGTGTACGCGCTGGAGCACTGGGGGCACGGAGGCAGGGAGGTATCGGTCACTCCATGAGTATATTTCAGGCCATTCGGTGATCGGATGAGCGCCAAGGAGCACACTGGGGCCCAGTCCGATGGGGGGACGACGACGGGGACGGGGCGTGTGGTCCGGGCCGGCCTCGCCCTGAACGATTCCTGAACGGGCTCCCGAGAGAGGATCATGAGGAGGGGCGCCGGCCCGCCGGGGCCGGACCGCTGCCGACGACACCGGGAGGTACGCCGTGTCCACCACGCCGAGCGAGCCGATCACGCCGAGCGGGTCGAGCAAGCCGAGCGGGTCGAGCAAGCCGAGTCATGCGTCCGGGACCCGGGACGTCCCCCTGCTGGAGGACACGATCGGCGCCAACCTCGACCGCACCGTACGGAGGTTCCCCGACCGGGACGCCCTGATCGACCTCGCCGCCGGCCGCCGGTGGACGTACGCGGAACTGGCCGCCGACGTCGACGCACTCGCCCTCGGACTGCTGGACCTCGGCATCGCCCGGGGCGACCGGGTCGGCATCTGGGCGCCCAACCGCGCCGAGTGGACCCTCCTGCAGTACGCCAGCGCCAAGATCGGGGCGATCCTGGTCACCGTCAACCCCGCGTACCGCTCGCACGAGTTGGAGTACGTCCTCAACCAGTCCGGGATCCGGCTGCTGGCCGCCGCCGACCGGTTCAAGAGCTCCGACTACGCGGCGATGATCGAGGAAGTGCGCCCCCGCTGCCCGCAACTGGAGTTCGCGGTGCTCCTCGGCAGTCCGCTCTGGACCTCCCTGCTGGACCGCGGCCGCGCCGCCGACCCGGCCGAACTCGCCCGCGCCCAGGCCCTGCTGAGCCCGCACGACCCGGTGAACATCCAGTACACCTCCGGTACCACCGGCTTCCCCAAGGGCGCCACCCTGTCTCACCACAACATCCTCAACAACGGTTTTTTCACCGGGGAGTTGTGTCACTACACGGAACAGGACCGGGTCTGCATCCCGGTGCCCTTCTACCACTGTTTCGGCATGGTCATGGGGAATCTCGCCTGCACCAGCCACGGCGCGGCCATGGTCATCCCGGCGCCGTCCTTCGACCCTTCCGCCACCCTCGCCGCGGTCGAAGCGGAAGCCTGCACCTCCCTCTACGGCGTTCCCACCATGTTCATCGCCGAGCTGGCCGACCCGGACTTCGACCGCTACGACCTGAGCAGCCTGCGGACCGGCATCATGGCCGGATCGCCGTGCCCGGTCGAGGTGATGAAGGAGGTCGTCGACCGGATGGGGATGGCCGAGGTGTCGATCTGCTACGGCATGACGGAGACCTCACCGGTGTCCACCCAGACCCGCGCGGACGACAGCGTGGAACGCCGGGTGTCCACGGTCGGACGGGTCGGACCGCACCTGGAGGTGAAGGTGGTCGATCCGGCCACCGGCCGGACGGTGCCCCGCGGCGAAGCCGGCGAACTGTGCACCCGCGGCTACTCCGTGATGCTCGGCTACTGGGCCGAGCCCGAGAAGACCGCCGAGGCCGTCGACTCCGACGGCTGGATGCACACCGGCGATCTGGCGGTCATGGACGAGGACGGCTACCTCGGCATCACCGGCCGCATCAAGGACATGGTGATCCGCGGCGGCGAGAACCTCTACCCGCGCGAGATCGAGGAGTTCCTGCACGGGCACCCGGACATCCTGGACGTCCAGGTCATCGGCGTGCCCGACCCCGCATACGGGGAGGAACTGATGGCGTGGGTGCGGATGCGGGAGGGCGCCGAGCCGCTCACCGCCGCTTCCGTCCGCGCGTACTGCACCGGCCGGCTCGCCCACTTCAAGATCCCGCGGTACGTCCATGTGGTGGAGGAGTTCCCCATGACGGTGACCGGCAAGATCCGCAAGGTGGAGATGCGCGAGATGGCCGCGGGCCTCCTCACCCCGCCCGCCTGATGCCCTGCCGGCTCCGGACGGCACGTACGGAGCCGGCCCAACCCACCCCGACCAACCGACCGACCCGACGGAGGGCGTATGACGACGGACAAGGACGAGGTCACCAAGGTGGAAGTGCACCCGGTCGCCGGGCACATCGGTGCCGAGATCACGGGCGTCGACCTGGCCGAGGACCTGCACGACGACGCGGTGGTCGCGGAGATCCGGGCGGCGGTCCTGCGCTGGAAGGTGGTGTTCTTCCGGGGACAGCGGCTCGACCACACCGGGCACGTCGCCTTCGCCCGCCGCTTCGGTGATCCGGTCACCCTCCGCTCCCGCGGCAGCGCCTCACCCCCCGACCACCCCCAGGTCGAAACCACCGCCGACCGGCTGGAACTGGGCGGCCGCTACGGCATGGACCACGCCGAATGGCTGGAGCGGCGCCGCCATTCGCTGCTGCGCGGCTGGCACTGCGACCACGGCGCCCGGATCGACCCGCCGGCCGCGACGATCCTGCGCGCCGAAACCGTGCCGCCCTACGGCGGCGACACGACCTGGTCCAATCTGGCGGCCGCCTACGCGGGCCTGTCCACGCCCGTACGGGCCTTCGTCGACGGTCTGCGCGCCGAGCACCGGCTCGGCGTCGGCTACCAGCCGCGGGCCGGCGAGGACGCGTACGTCCGCCACCTGCTGGAGCACCAGACCGCCTCGGTGCACCCCCTGGTCAGGGTGCACCCCGAGACCGGCGAGCGGCTGCTGTCCGTCAACGGCTACTACATCGAGCGGATCCTGGAGGTGTCGCGCACCGAGAGCCGCCCGCTGCTGGAGATGCTGCTGGAGCAGGCGGTGCGCCCCGAGTACACCGTCCGGTTCCGGTGGGAGCCGGGCAGCGTGGCCTTCTGGGACAACCGTGCCACCATCCACCTGGCCCCCAACGACACCGCCCACCTCGGGCAGCCCCGGGTCATGCACCGGGTGATGCTCGCCGGAGACGTTCCGGTCGGCGTGGACGGCAGGCCGTCGGAGCCGGTCACCGGCCCCGCCCCGGGCCGCTGGTAGCCCCGGCTACGGTGCTGTCGGGGTGGGCGTGGGGGTGGGGGTGCGGGTGCCCAGCAGGCCGCGCAGGTCGGTGATCCGGTAGCCGCGGGCGTGCACGGCATCGATGATCCGCGGCAGGGCCTCCGCGTCGAGCACGGTCTGCTGCCCGCCCGATGCGCCCACGTGCATCTGGATGATCGCGCCCGGCCGCAGCGCGTCCAGCGCCCGCTGCACGGTCTTGTCCACCGTCATCCCGCCGGCCGTGCCGAGGTAGCCGTTGGTGTCGGTGGTGAACTCGATGTCGGCGAACCCCAGGGCGTTGACCTCGGCGATGTGCTCGGCGGTGGTCTCCCCGTAAGGGAACCGGAAGAACGGCGTCGGCACGGCACCGGAGGCGGCACGGATGGCCCGGTCCGCATCGAGCACCTCGTCCGCCCGCTCGGCCTCGGTCAGGTCCGCGAAGTAGGGGTGGCCGTACGAGTGGTTGCCGAGCCCGTGGCCGGCCGCCGCGATGGTGCGGGCGGCGGCGGGGTGCCGGTCGGCGAAGTCCCCGGTCAGGAAGAACGTGGCCGGGGCACGGTGGCGGCCCAGCACGTCGAGGACGGTGGCCAGTCCCTTGTCGTTCCAGGCCGCGTTGAAGGTCAGCGCGACCACTCGGCTCCCGGTCCGGATCCGGCGGTTCTCCGACCCGTACAGGGCCCGCAGTCCCTCGTCCTCGGCGGCTACCACGACGGCAGCCGGCCGGGCCGGGGAGGCGGAACCGGAACCCGAACCGGGGCCGGAACCAGTACCGGTTCCGGCCCCGACCCCGGCCACCGGCAGGGCCGCCAGCACGACGGCCGTCATCACGCCCAGGGCACCCGCGAAGAGATTCACACCGCAGACCATCGGCACCTGCCGCGGCGGACTTGAGCCGAGGCCTCTCGCCCGGGCGTCAGCCCGCTGAACGGCGCGCCACTCTCCCGGGCGAGGAACCAACGTTTCCGCACTGGTGTCCCGTGTCCCCCGGACGATCTTCGGGCAGCCTGATCGCGTCCCGGCCGGGTCCCGAAGGGGGAACGACATTCCACCGCCGACGTCACGCCCGCTGCACGCCCCTCCGGCCGTGCGGTCAGCGCTGAGGCTCGCCGTGCCGGCCGCCGTGCTGGCCGCCGTGCTCGCCGTCACCGCAGGCTGCGCCACCGGCACGGCGCAGCGTCCGGAGGCCGGACCGCGGCCGCCGGACGCGCAGGCCGCCGGGCCGGCCTTGCCCCCCGGGCCCGCCCTGCCCCCGGAACCTGCCCTGACCCCCGCCGAACTGCGCACCCTGGACCGGGCCGAACAGGTGCTCATCGGCCGCTGCCTGAGGGCGCAGCAGTTCGCCTACGTGGAGACCGTGCCCGACGCCCGGCCCGTCCGCAGGTTCCCGTACGTCATCGACGACATCGCCTGGGCCCGCTCCCACAGATACGGCCTGGAGCTGGAGCGCCGGGCCGCCGCCCGCAAGGACGCCGACCCCAACGCGCGCTACTTCCGCAGCCTTCCCCCCGAACGGCAGAAGGCCGCGCTCGCCGCCCTGAACGGCGGGCGCCCGGTGGGCCTGTCCGTCCGGATGCCCGCCGGCGGTGTCGCCTCCGCCAGCGACGACGGATGCACCGCGGCGGCGCAGCGGCGGCTGTACGGCGACCTGCCCGGCTGGTTCGCCGCCCGGCTCGTCGTGGCGAACCTGTCACCCCTGTACGTACCGAAGGTGCGGGAGGACCGGCGGTTCCGGCAGGCCGAGGCCGCCTGGGCCGACTGCATGGCCGCCCGCGGCCACCGGTTCGCCGGCCCGCACGCCCTGCGCCGGGACCTGCCCGGGCTGCTGCGTGGCCTGTCGGCCGACCGGGCCCGCGCGGCGGAGGTCCGCCTGGCCGTGGCCGAGGCCGGCTGCGCCCGCGATTCGGGCCTGGCCCGGACCGCGGCCGCCCTCGACGAGCAGTACGGGTCCGAGGTCCGCGCCCGGTACGGGACGCAGATCGCCACCCGGCTGCGGCTCCAGCGCGCCGCCCTCCCCAGGGCCCGTCAGATCCTCGCCGGGGCAGTCCTGCCCTCGGCGTGACATGAAAGGAAACACGCGTCACATGCTCAGGATGACGAAGATGAACAAGACCCTTGCCGCGGCGACGCTCGCCGTGTCCGCCGTCCTCGCCGCCACTCTGCCGTCCGCCGTCGCGGTCGCCGCGGACGGCAACCTCTACGTGTGGGAGCACACCGGCGCCGGCGGAGCGAGCTGCCGGTGGAGCGGGGACGACAGCGACTACCGCTACAACACGGGCTGCGGCGACATGAACGACAAGGTGTCGTCCGCCAAGAACGACGGCTACTCGGGCAGTTACGAGGACGTCCTCTTCTACGAGAACATCGGCCGCCGCGGCTCGTTCGTCTGTCTGCCCAACGGCGTCTACTGGAGCAGCATGCCGTCCGGCTGGAACGACCGTGTGTCCTCGCACAGTTGGGCCGACGCCTGCTGACACCGCCCGGTCACCGGCAGCACTGCGGGCAGGCGTGCACGGCCTGCCCGCTTCCCCCGAGCAGGGGTGTCAGGGCACACTGCCCGCCGGCAAGGGCGGTCCGGCCCTCCGCCGTGATGCGGCGCGTGGTCGCCCGCTCCGGGTAGCAGCGCAGGAACATCTGCGTGAAGTGGTGCCCGTAGTGCAGCTCCGTGTCGTTCCCGGGCGCCGGCACCAGCGGCCGGACCCTGGCGTCGAAGTGCGGTTCGTGGAAGTACGCCAGGGTGAACCGCTCCCGGTCCGCCAGCCGGACCTTGTGCGGGGTCGACAGCAGCACCCCGCCGGTCAGGAACTGCAGGATGTCGCCCGGAAAGACCGTCAGCACCCCCGGCACGGGCGTGACGAACCGCCAGCCCGGCTCGCCCTCGGCCAGGCCCGCGGAACTTTCGTCCGCCCGCCAGTTCCGCGGCCGTTCCTCACCCGGCACGGGCGGCCGCACGTACAGCCCGCCCACCTCGTCCTGCGCGGCGATCACCAGCAGCCCGTAGTCGGTGTGTGAGCCGATCCCGCGTTCCAGCCCCGCCGTACGGGGCGGGAACCGCAGCACCCGCATGTGGTGCCAGCCGCCCTCCGTCAGCCCCGTCAGCGGTTCGGCGTCCGCGCCGTCGAGACCCAGCCCGAGGCCCAGCGCGACCAGCCGCAGGATCCGGTCGCCGAGGCCGCCGACCCCGCCCAGGTATCCCTCCATCGCTGGCCGGAACCCGCCACCCGGCCACGGCACCGGCCCGTGGCAGGGCAGCCCCTGCTGCACCCGTGGGTGGGAGAGTCCGAGGTCGGGGGTGATGGTGAAGATCTCCGGCTGGTCCCGTTCGCCCGCGGTGAGCTCCTCCCCGGAGGCGATGTACCCGCTGTACGAGAGGTCGTTGACGCACGCCGCCTTCTCGGCCAGGGGCTGCCGGAAGAACGCCCGCGCGGCCCCCATCGCGGCCTCGGTGCGCTCCTCCAGCAGCGGATCCCGTACCACCTGGAAGATCCCGTCCTGCTGCCAGGCGCGCACCATCCGCTGCCCCAGCCGCCGGTCCGGCTCGGACCCCCGCACTCGCTCCGGTACCCGGAACGTCGAGAACGCTGCCATTCTCATCCCCTTCTGTGCACGGCCTTCAACCCGCTGTACGGCCTCCGCCCGCAGAAGGTTCGAACCCCGTCCGTTCTTCGGCGTGTTCACGCCGGAACCGGCCGGGTGCCCGGCCGTGGGCCCGCTTGAAGGCGTGGGAGAACGCGAACTCGGAGGTGTAGCCGACCTGTTGGGCGATGGCGCTGAGGGGGGAGTCGTCGGCCCGCAGGAGACGGGCTGCGGTGTTCATGCGCCACCAGGACAGGTACGCCATGGGGGACTGGCCGACGTACGCGGTGAAGCGCTTGGCGAACGCGGTCCGCGACAGGCCCACCGCCGTGCCCAGCGCCTGCACGGTCCACGGGTGCGCCGGCTGCCGGTGGATGTGGTTCAGGGCGGCCGCGACGGCCGGGTCCCCGAGCGCCGCGCACCAGCCGTTGCCGGGCCGCAGCTCGGCCTGCTCCTCCAGCCAGGCGCGCAGCAAGTAGACGAGCAGCAGGTCCAGCAGCGCCGGCAGCGCGGCCTCCGCTCCCGGCCGGTCCTGCTCCAGGTCGGCGCTCAGCAGATCGACGGCCGACCGCAGGGAAGCGTGGCGGCCCAGCCGGGCCGGGAGATGGATGACCTCCGGCAGACCGCGCAGGAACGGATGCGTCTGCCCCCGGTCGAGCCGGTACGCCCCGCACAGCATCCGCACCTCGCCCGGGTCGGTGGGTGTCGCGGGTGCCGCGGCGCTGCCGGTCTCCAGGGCGCGCATCTCCGGGGAGCCGGGCGGCGGCGCCGGCGGAAGGCTGGCGAGCGTGCGGTCCGGCGAGTCGCTGAGCCCGTGCTGGGCGCCGTGCGGAAGGAAGACCACATCGCCCGCGCTCAGCCGCACCGGGGCGCCGGCCGGCGGAATCAGCCAGCACCCGCCGCCCAGCACGACGTGGAATCCCGCACCGGGGTCCGGGCCGAACCGGTTGCCCCAGACTCCGCTGCGCCGGGTGCGGGTGAACTTCGCCCGGCCCGCCCGCATGGTCGCGATGACATCGCTGAAAACGTCCATGGGAGCGAATCTAGCGACCGGCACTCCGGCCGGGACGATCACGCATGTTCCGGGCCACTTCTCGTATGGGAACACCCGCGTGCACCCGCATACGGTCGACAACGAGCAAGCCCACACTTCACTACTTCACCACTTCAGGAGCAGCACATGCCCGCCTACGTCGTCATCGACCTCGACATCACCGACCCGGAAGGCTTCCAGCAGTACGTGGAGGGAGTGGACCCGCTGATCGAGCAGGCCGGGGCCCGCAACCTGCTCGTCGACGAGAACCCCCTGCTGCTGGAGGGCGACTGGAGGCCGTCGCGCCTGGTCGTCCACGAGTTCCCGAGCAAGGCCGCGGCCCAGGAGTTCTGGGACGCGCCCGCCTACCAGCCGCTGAAGGCCCTGCGGCGCAAGCACTCCACCCTCTCGGTCGTGGTCGGCGAATCCGTCTCCGCCTGATCCGGGCCGACCGACCGACCGGCCTGGCCGGCCGGCTGACTGACTGCCTGCCTGCCTGCCGCTACGCCCGGTGCTTCTTCTGCTTGCCGAGCCGGGCGAGCAGCAGATTCGGGTCCTGCATCGTGGCGGAGGCCGCGCCGGGGACGTACACCTGTTGCTGCCGCACCGCCACCGAGGTGGGATTGGTCAGTCCGTCCCGCGGGCCGAGCAGGACGGAGTGCGTTCCGTCGGGTTGGACCACGGCGATCTCGCTGGTGGTGTGCAGTGCCGCGAGGACCGTCTCGCCCGTCCCGACGAAGGCGAAGTCGTCGATTCCGGCCAGCCCCGTCGCCCGGGTCTGGACCACTCCGGCCGACCCGTCGCGGAGCACCGGGATGCGCAGCAGGGTGCCGTGGTCGGGATTCGACACCCACACGGCGTCGGGCCGCAGCTGGATGCCGTTGGCGCCGACGGAGGACACCGGCTGCAGCTCGGCGCGGGTCGCCCACGCCGTCACCGAGCCGTCGCGCAGCGATACCCGCCACACCGTGCCGCGCACCGAATCGGCGGCGTAGAGCACGCCGCGCCGCTCGTCGACCGCGAGGCCGTTGGCGAAGCCGTCCGGTGGCAGGGCCGCGAAGCGGCTGACCGAGCCGTCGGGGGCGATCCGCCAGATCCCGGTCAGGTCCGCGGTGCCGGTGGGGTAGCCGACGTACAGGGACCCGTCCCGGGTCCGGGCGATCCCGGTCACGACCGCCACGCCGATGAGCGGCGTGGCGGTCGCGTTTGCTGCCGACGGGAGGGTCGCGAGGATCCGCGTGTCGCCCTGTACGGTGACCCGCGCGACCTGGCGGGCGTGGGCGAAGGTCAGGTTCGCGGAGCCGTCGGGCTCCAGCACGATGTTCTCCGGCGTCTGCCCTGCGGCGAAATCGAAACGGGTCACGACGCGCGGGTGCGACAGCGCCAGCGGCTGTTCCCCGGCGGAGGTCGGGGCGACGGCCAGCACGGTGAGGGCGACGGCCAGGGCGGCGGTACCGGCGGCGCGCGGGACGCGGCGGCGCAGGGCGCGCAGCCGGGGATTGCGGGGGGTGCGGGGCACGGGGTTCTCCTTCTCGACCGGCGGATTCGAGGAGTGACGAGACCCAGAAGAACATGACGCAACGTCACCAACCCCGTTCGCGGGCCCGGACGTCCCGGAGATCGCCCGCGCGGCCGAAGGGCCGGCCCCGGGGGAGGGCGGCCCGGGCCGGGCCGGGGGCATTGAGCAGGGTGAATTCCCGGGAGTTCGCGACCACCTGTAAGTAAAGGAAATCTAAAGTCCAGATATGGACTTTCTTTCGACTCTCGGGCTGCGTAAGCAGTCCTGCCGCCGGGACGCCCGGACGGTGGTCGAGGGGGATGAATTCGCGCCGCGGTGTTCCCTCCGGGGGTGGTCATGGGACAGCATGTCCCCGCGTAATTCGTTTATCGCTGAACGGGATTGACCAACCGTCGGTAACTCCACGAAACGCCCAGGTTACAGAGAGGGGAGAAAGGATCTCGCCGACGTAAACCGGCCACTGGGCAGCTCGACTTCCACAAGATCCGTTATGTAGGGTTCCTTTTTATTCACCGCCCAACGGGGGGCGGAACCAGGCTCTTTGTCATGGGTCCGGACCGCAACCCCCGCGCACGCGTCCGGGGGATCGACCATGCGGTTCCAGCTCCTGGGGCCCCTCAGCATTGCGCACGGCCCCGAAACCGTTGTTCTCAAACCATCGAAACCGACCAGCCTGCTCGCCGCCCTCCTGCTGCACCCCGGAGCGGTGGTGTCGACCGGCTATCTCCTGCGCGCCGTATGGGACGAGGAGCCGCCCGCCACCGCGCGGGCCGCCCTCCAGACCTGCGTCCTGCGCCTGCGCCGGATATTCGCCAAGTACGGGATATCGGCCACCACCATCGAAGCCGTGCCGGGCGGCTACCGCATGCGCGCCGACGCCGACAGCCTCGACCTCGTCGCCTTCCGTGGGCTGGCCGGCAGCGCCGCGGCCGCGCAGGGACCCGGCGAGGAGCTGTACCGGCTGCGGGAGGCCCTCTCCCTCTGGCACGGCCAGCCCCTCGCGAACGTGGCCTCCCGGCTGCTGCACCGCGACGCCGTTCCCGCCCTGGAACAGGAACGGCTGCGCGTGCTGGAACGGGTCTGCGACCTCGAACTGGCCGCGGGGAACTGCCACCAGGTCCTCGTCGACCTCTACGACGCGGCCCGCCGCCACCCGGTGCGCGAGCGCTTCACCGAGCAGCTCATCGAAGCCCTGTACCGCACCGGCCGGCAGGCCGAGGCCCTCGCCGAGTACCGGACCGTACGGGACCGGCTCCGCGACGAGCTCGGCATCGATCCGGGGGCCGGCCTGCAACGACTGGAACTGGCGATCCTGCGGGCCGAGGACCTGCACGGCCCCCTGCCCGCACCGGGGGAGGGCAGCCGACCGTTGCGGGCGGAGCCGCCGGCGCTGCCCGCGGCCCCGGGCCCCGTCCCCGCCCTCCCGGCCGCCGCTCCCTCTCCCTCTCCCGCCTTCCCGGACCCGCCCGTGGAGACCGTGCAGCCGCCGCCCGGATTCGCCGGGCGGGCCGACGGCCGGGCGGCGATGGCCGGGCAGCTGGCCGCCCCCGCCGGACCCCGGCTGGTCGTCGTCTCCGGCGCGCCCGGCATCGGCAAGTCCGCGCTGGCACTCCAATGCGCGTACGACGCCCGCCACGCCTTCCCCGGCGGGTCCCACGTCGTCCCGCTGGCCCGGCCGGACGGGACTCCGGTCACCGTCGAGGAGGCCCGCAAGCTGATACCCGAACCCGTCGGAGAGCGGCGGCTGGTGCTGCTCGACGATGCCGCCGGAGCCTGGCAGGTGCTCCCGCTGCTGCCCGCCGCCGCGGCCGGGGACGCCACGGTCGTGGTCACCAGCCGGCGCGGGCTGGCCGCCGTGGTCGCCACCCGCGGCGGCGCCGTCCACCGCCTCGACGTACTCGCACCCGACGAGGCGTACGACCTCCTGTCCGGCCTGGTCGGCGCCGAGCGGATCGCCGCCGAAGCCGAGGCGGCCGGCGAACTGGCCGCGGTCTGCGGACATTTCCCGCTCGCCCTGCGGATCGCCGCCGGACGGCTGCTCACCCGGCCGTCCCTGTCCGTGGCGCACTGCGCGGACTGGCTGGCCCAGGACCCGGCCGGCCGGCTCGCGCTCGCCGAGGACCCCCGGATGTCGGTGCCCGCGGTCTTCGGACAGGCCGTCGAGTCGCTCACCCCGGAGCTGCGCGAGGCCTTCCTGCGGCTGGGCCGGCACCCGGCCGGGACCGGCCCCGGCACCGACGAGGCCGACGGGGTACTCGAACAGCTCGTGGAAGCCGGGCTGTTGGAGGATGGCCCGCCCGGCCCCTACCGGATGCACCCGCTGCTGCGCCTCTACGCGCGTTGGCACACCCGACCCACCAGCCCCACCCGTCACACCACGGCCCCTCCCGCCGTCACGGGTTGACCACCCGCTGACCGCCCGCCGAACCACCCGAGCTCCAGACCTCCCTTCCTGCCCCCTCCCCTCCCCTCCTCCCTCCCAGACCGCACCCAGGGGTGTCCCATGGCCCGAACCACCTACGAAACCGTTTCCGCGACCCGGCCCCGCATCCGCCGGGACGTGCTGTTCACCGAGACACCGGACGGCGTCCTGTTCCACAACGCCGACGGCGGATTCCGCCTCACCGCGAAATCGGCGTACCGTTTCGCCACCCTGATCGTCCCGCACCTGACCGGTGACCACACGGTGGCCGAACTGTGCACCGGGCTGGGCGACACCCAGCGCAGAATGGTCGGCGAGCTCGTGAAGACCCTGTACGAACGGGACTTCGCCCGCCCCGTCCCGGCCCGTCCCGAGGACCGGGAACCCGTCCTGCCGGAGGACGTGGCCCGCCGCTACGCCCCGCAGATCGCCTACGCCGACCACTACGCCGACGAGGCCGAAGAACGGTTCCGGGTCTTCCGGGACACCCCGGTGGCCGTCCTGGGCGACGACGAGACGGCCCGCTGGTGCGTGCTCAGCCTGATCCGCAACGGCTGCGCGGCCGTCGGAGTCCTGCCCGGCCTGGATACCGGGCAGGCCGAGGCCGAGGCCGCCGAGGCCACGGCCGACGGGTGCCCGGCCCGGATCAGCCGGCTGCCCGGCACCCCCGAGGGGCCCCTGGACTGGGCCGCGTTGGACGGGTACCGGGCCGTGGTGGTCACCGGCGGCGGGCAGTCCGCCCCCGCCCGGCTGCTGCCGCTGCTCCGGGCCGGCATTCCCGAGGGGCGGCTGCTGCTGCCCGCCTGGACCTACGGCTCGTACGCCGTGGTCGGACCGCAGACCCGGGCCGGCCGGGCCGGCTGCTGGGCCTGCGCCGCACTGCGGCTGGGCGCCGGCGCGACCGAGGGCGGCGCGGGCGCCGCGGCCGGGCTGTGGAGCGCGCTGGCCCTGCCGGGGGCCGGGCTGCCGGGCGGGGCCGAGCCGGCCGGACCGCTGGCCGCGATGCTCGGAAACCTGCTGGGCTACGAGGTGTTCCGGGCCGCCTCCGGGGCGCTGCCGGCCGAGACCGCCGGGCAGATCCTCGTCCAGGACCTTGAATCGCTCGACGTCACCGCCGAACCGCTCCTCCCGCACCCGGGCTGCCCCTTCTGTGCGGAGAGCCGGGCCGAGGGCCGCCCGGAGGGTCGACCCGCCGGGCACATCGCGGACGGAGCCGAAGCCGGCCCGGCCGAGGCCGCCGCCCCGGTCGACCTGTCCGCCGCCGGCACCTCCGGCGCGCCCGCCCTGCCGACCCTGGACACCGCGCGGGATGCCGACGCGCTGGTCGAGGAACTGAACCGGCGCGCGGTGCTCGTCCGGCCGCACGCAGGGGTGTTCACCCGGTACGCGGACGAGCCGCTGACCCAGATACCGCTCAAGCTGAGCGTGGTCGAACTCGGCATCGGACACACCGGCCGCCGGGCCGTCGCCGCCTTCGACGTCCACCATGTCGCGGGCGCCCGGATGCGCGCCCTGGACGAGGCCGCGATCGTGTACGCCGAGCATGTCGCGCCCGCCCGCGGCCTGGTGACGCCGGGTCCGGGCTCGGGCCGGGCGGCGGCTGTCCTCGCCGTCGCCTCCGGGGCGGTGGGCACACCCACCGCCCACCAGCAGGGCGTCTCGCTGCTCACCAAGGAGCCGGTGCTGGTCCCGGCCGGGGCCGTGCGCCCCTTCGGCCCGCACAACGCCGCCGGCCTGTTCGAACGCAGCCGGGCCGGCGCGGGAGCGGGCCCGTCGCGCGCCGACGCGGCCGCCGCCGGACTCCGCTCCGCCCTCGCCCACGACGCGCTGCTGCGGGCCGTCCGCGGTGCGGAGGCCCGGCCCGTGCACCTCGCAGCGGAGACCGACCCCGAAATCACCTTCCTGGTGCGGTCGGCGGAGCGCCTCGACCTTCCGGTCGAACTGCTCGACCTCGGGGAGGCGGCACACTCCGGCCTCCACGTCCTGCTGGCCCGCTCCGGCGGCCGCTGGGCGGCCGGCAGCGACCCCGACCGGCAGGTGGCTGCCGTGGCCGCCCTGCGCGACCTGCTCGGCGCGGTGCAGTACGAGCGCGACGAGGCGGCCGGCGGTACGCCCGCCGACACCGGTGACCCGCTGCTGCGCGACCTGGACGCCCGCACCCTCACCACCTCGCCCGGTGCCGCGGCCGAGCTGTCCGGCGCCCCGGTCCCGGCCTGGCCGGAAGTCCTGGAACGGCTCCGGTCGGCCGGTCGCGACGCCTACGCCGTACCGACCGGCTCCGCGGACCTGGCCCAGGCCGGTATCCACACGGTCCGGGTCTTGCTCACGGCCGCGCAGGAGCCCGGCCATGACGCCTGAGCCGCCCCCCTCCACGACGGCGGACCCGGCGACGGTCCCGGCGCCCTCTGCCGCGGCCGACCCGGCGGCGGACTACCCCGCGCCCTCCGCCGCACCTGCCCCGGCGGCCTTCGCCGTGGCGGACATTGCGGCAGGCACCGTGGCCGCCGCCGCGACCAACCCCGTCGACGATGCGGCCGCGGACCTGGCCGCCGGGGCGGCTGCCGGATCGGCCGCGGACCTGGCCGCCGGCCTGGGGCCGGACGTCGCCGAGCGGTTCGCCGTGCAGCTGGCCCGGGCCCTTCGGGTGCTGGACGGTCCGCGTGCCGCGCTGTCGGTGCTGGGAATGGCGGACGCGTTCAGCGCGCCGGCCCCGGCCACCCGGTCCGGGCCGGACGACGCGGTGCCCGTGCACCTGTACGGCCATCACGCCGTGGTCGGGGCGCCGGGCAGCTGCCCGCGCTGTCTGGAGCGGCGCTGGCAGGCCGTCCGTTCCGTGGCGCTGCGCGACGCGCTGGAGCTGGGCGGCGGCACCCGTGCCGCGGGTGCCTGGCCGTACGCGCTCCCGTTCGCCGCCGAACTCCTCGCCGCACTCGTCACGGCCGCCGCCGCCAGCCCGCCGCCCGCCGGCCCCTTCCCCGAGGTGCGGCTGCTGGACCTGCGCACCGGCACCGTGCGCCGCTGCCCGCTCGTCCCCGACCCCGAATGCCCGGCCTGCGCCACACCCGAGGCGGACGCGCCGGCCGTGCCGGACCTGGCGGCCGCGCCCAAGTACCGGCCCGGGGTGTTCCGGACCCGGCCCCTCGACTCGTACGGGATCGAGGTGGCCGCCTTCGCCAACCCCCTGTGCGGCGCCCTGGGACCCTCCCTCGTCCAGGACATCTCCTCGACCACCACTTCCGCCACCATCGGCTGCTTCTCCCTGCGCTCCGGCGCCTACCTGCGGGAGACCTTCTGGGGCGGCCACACCGACTCCTTCGACCGCAGCGCCCGCGTCGGCGTGCTGGAAGGGCTGGAGCGGTACGCCGGGATGCGGGCCCGGGCCCGGACCACCGGGGTGTCCGGCAGTCTCGAGGCCCTCGGCCCCGACGCCGTCGACCCCCGCGAAGTCGGGCTCTACAGCGAGCGGTTCCACCGCGACAACCCGCGGGTACGGCCCTTCGACCCGGACCGCGAGATCCCCTGGGTGTGGGGCTGGTCCCTGCGCGACCGCGCCCCCCGCCTGGTACCGGAGGTCCTGACGTATTATCACGCACCCGGCCTGGAGAACCGGTTCGTGCAGGAGAGCTCCAACGGCTGCGCCTCGGGGGGCAGTCTGGCCGAGGCCGTCTACTTCGGCCTGATGGAGGTCGTGGAACGGGACGCCTTCCTGCTGGCCTGGTACGGGCGCCAGCCGCTGCCCGAGATCGACCCGGCCACCAGCACCCGACCGGCGACCCGCGCGATGGTCGACCGGCTGGCCATGTACGGCTACCGGGCCCGGTTCTTCGACACCCGGATCACCTTCCCGATCCCGGTGGTGACGGCCGTGGCCGAGCGGTTCGACGGCGGAACCGGCCGGATGTGCTTCGGCGCCGGAGCCGGCCTAGACCCCGAATCCGCACTCGACTCCGCCCTCTGCGAGATCGCCACCGACGCAGTGAACCTGCCCGGCCGCACCCGCCGGGACGAGACCCGGCTGCGGGCCATGGCAGCCGACTTCGACCTGGTCACGGCTCTGCACGACCACCCGCTGGTGTACGGGGTCCCGGAGATGGGCCGGCACGCCGACTTCCTGCTGCGGGCCCCGCAGCGGGCGCCGCGCACGGTGGCCGGGCTGGCCTGGCCCGATGCCGCCGGAGCCGTCGTCGCCGACGACGTCCGCGACGACCTCGACCGGTGCGTCGCGGCGGTGACGGCCGAGGGATTCGACGTCGTCGTGGTCGACCAGACCCTGCCGGAACAGCGGGCACTGGGCCTGCACACGGTGAGCGTGCTCGTACCCGGGCTGCTGCCCATCGACTTCGGCTGGTCCCGGCAGCGGGCCCTCGGCATGCCCCGGCTGCGCACTGCACTGCGCGCCGCCGGACTGCGCGAACACGACCTGGAACCGGGCGAGTTCAACCCGGCCCCGCACCCCTTCCCCTGATCGGGCCGCCCGCTCGGCCGCACCCTCGGCCGTCCCGGGGAAACACCCGACGAACGAACGCAGGAGGACCCGTGGGCTACGCCCATGACTACGCGCACGACATCATGCACCGCGGCCGGATACCGATGGAGCCCGTCGACTTCGTCCCCGACTGGGCGGACCGTCCCCGCAAGGCGAAGTACTACCCGGGCACCGAGCTGCTGACGCTGCCCACCGGCCCCACCGGCCCCACCGGCCCCACCGGCCCCACCGGTCCCGCCGGTGCCTCCGTACCGGGGGAGGGGTTCACCCTGCCGCTGCTCGGCGCGATGCTCCAGGACAGCTACGGGCTCACCGGCCGCCGGCTGGGCGTGCAAGCCAACACCGACCTCGCCGCCCTGCCCCACTACACCCACGCCAACTGGTCCCGGGGCACCGCCTCGGGCGGCGGGCTCTACCCGGTCAGCGTCTACTGGGCCACCGGCGCCGGCGGGCCGGTCGTCCCCGGCCTGCACCACTACACCCCGCATCAGCACGGGATGCGCCGGCTGCTGGCGGGCGACATCACCGGAGAGGTGCGGGCCGTCCTCGGCGGCGCCGCAGAGGGCCGATCCGGCCGAACAGACGCGGCCGGTGCGCCCGGAGTCCTTGCCGCGGCCGACGAGTACCTGATCCTCGGCGTCAAGTACTGGCAGAACGCCTTCAAGTACAACAGCTTCTCCTTCCACGCCGTCAGCATGGACGTCGGCGCCCTGCTCCAGACCTGGCGGCTCTGGGCGGCCGAGCGCGGCTTGACGATCGCGCCCGTGCTGTGGTTCGACGAGGAGCGGCTGGCCCGGCTGATCGGCGTGGACCCGAAGGACGAGGGCTTCTTCGCCGTCGTCCCGCTGCACCACACGGGCGCCCCGGCCGAGCCCCGTGCCACCCACACCACCCCCGCCACCCCCGCCACCCCCACGACTCCCGCCGAGGCGCCCGCCGTCCGGCACCGCGACCGCGAACGCTCCCGTACGGTCCTGGAGTTCGACACCCTGCACCGCATCCACGCCGCCACCCTCGGCCGGGCCGCCGACCGGCCGGCCCCCGGCGCCCTCGACACGGCGGCCGCCCGCCCGCCGCGCACCACCGGCCGGCCCCCGGTGCCGCTGCCGGCCCCCGCCGCGGCCCCGCTCGGCACCGCGGCCGCCCTGCGCGCCCGGCGCAGCAGCTTCGGCCGCTTCGAGGCCGGCCGCCCGATCACCGCCCCGCAGCTCGCGGCCGCCCTCGCGGACTGCGCGGCGACCACCCTGGGCAGCGAGGCCGAACGCCCCGACGGGCCGCGCCTGACCACCCTGTACGCCTACGTCAACCACGTCGACGGAGTGGCGCCCGGCACCTACGCCTACGACCCCGACGGCCACACCCTCCACCTGCTGGTGGACGGCCCGCCCGGACCGTTCCTGCAGCGCACCTACTTCCTGTCCAACTACAACCTGGAGCAGGCGGCGGCGGTCCTCGTCCCGGCCGTACGCACCACCGCCGTGCTGGACGCCGTGGGCGACCGCGGCTACCGCCTCGTCAACGGCACCATCGGTGCGGTCGCCCAGACCTTCTACACGACGGCGGCCGCCCACGGCCTCGGCGCGGGCGTCGCCCTGGGCTTCGACACCATCTCCCACATCGAGCAGCTCGGACTCTCCGGCACCGACGAGGCACCGCTGCTGATCATGCTGCTCGGCCACGAGCGGCCGCGGCCCGCCGACTTCCGGCACGAGATCGCCTGAACCGCCGACGGGAGCGAAGACCATGAGTACGACACACACGACGACCCGGTGGCAGCCGGGAGACCGCTTCATGCTGCGCGTGGCCGGCCTGCCGGCCGCCTCGGTCGAGGCGCTGCGCTGCCCCGACACCGGCCGCTGGGCCGAGGAGGTCCTCGCCGCCGAGGAGGCCCTGCGCACCGACGCCGAACGCCTCGGGGACCTGCTGCACCGCGCGGTGGGCGCCACCGACCCGGCGCCCGACGGGCCCGGGGCCGTCCAGCGCCGCGCCCTGCTGCGGCTGCGCCGGCAGATCCACAACAACCGGCTGCCGGACCGGCCCGAAGAGGCCGTCCTGGCCCTGGCGGCCGCCGACGCGCCGGCCGGCGAGGAACTCGCGGCCTGGCTGCACCGCCGCCGCCACCTGGAGAAGCTGCGGGCCGACGGGCCGCCCCTGCTGGCCGCCGACCTCGCCCGCGCCCGGACCGCGCTCCGCGCCCTGCTCGCAGACGACCGGCTGCGCCTCGGCCTGCTGCTGGCCTCACCCGTCCTGGACGGCCAGGTCGACGCCTACACCGCGGCAGCCGGCGTGCCGAACGGGCGGGCCCGCAAGGCGGAACGGTCCCTGCTCTCCTACGTGTACCGCACGGCCTGCAAGACGAGCCCGTTCAGCACCTTCACCGGCGTCGCCACCGGCACCTTCACCGGCACCTTCGCCGGCGTCGCCACCGGCACCTTCGCCGACCCGCCGGCCGGCACCGCCGGAGGCGAGGGCCTCCGCGTCGCCGACACCTGGACCAGCCACGTCCGGCTGAACGTGGTCGTGCTGGCCCGGCTGGCCGAGCTGATCCTCGCCGACCCGGAACGCCGCCGCGACCTGCCGCTGCGGGCCGCCTCCGGCTGGGGCCGCGACGGCGACCGGATCCGGTACGTGCGGCGCTCGGTCACCGCCGGCGACGACGCGGCCGCGGTCACCTTCGACGCCGCCTCCGACCGGCTGTTCTTCCTGCGCCGCAGCGGCACCCTGGAACGGCTGCTGGACCGCTTCGCCGAGCGCACCGAGCTGCGCCACCAGGAGCTGGCCGACTGGCTGGCCGCCGAGCACGGCGCCGGCCCCGAGGACGGCGAGGCCTACCTGACGGCGCTGCGCCGGCTGGGCGTCGTACGGGTGCCCTGCCTGGACACCGAGGTCCACAGCAGCGACCCGCTGCGCTCCTTCCAGCGGGCCCTCACCCGACTGGGCACCCCGTGGGCGGACCGGCTGGCGACCCTCCTCGACCCGCCCGCCGAAGCGCTGGACCGCTACCCGGCCGCCGGCCACGCCGAACGCCGCGACCTGCTGCGGGCACTGCGTTCCGGCCTGCGCCGTGCCCAGGAGGAGCTCGGCGCGCCGCCGGACACCCCGCTGCCGCAGACCCTGCTGTACGAGGACGTCAGCGCCGGCCGGGACCTGCCCTGCCCGGCACCGGACTGGGCGGGACTGCGCTCCGTGGAGCGGATCCTGCCCGCCTTCGACCTGACCCTGGCCCAGCGGATCACCTTCGAGGGGTTCTTCACCGCACGCTACGGCGCCGGCGGCCGCTGCGAGGACCTCCTCGGCCTGGTCCACGACTTCCACGAGGACTTCTTCGACCAGTACCTGTCGTTCACCGCGCGCCGCAGGCCCATCGACGAGCACGGCGCGTACGTGCCCGAGGAGAACTGGCTGGGCCTGCCGGGCATCCGCGCCCTGGACGCCTCCCGGCGGACCTTCATCGACCGGATGCGGCAGGCCTGGACCGCGTACCAGGACGCGTACCAGGACGCGAACCGGGACCCCGCCCAGAACCCCCCCTGCGACACCGAACTCCGCCTCGACGACGCCGACATCGAGGCGGTCGCGGACCCGCTGGCGCCGCTCCTCCCCGCCTTCGCGCCGCGCTGCCACCACCTCCAGCTCGCCCGCGACCCCGCGACCGGCGCCCCGCGCACGGTCCTCAACCGGGCCTACGGCGGACTCTCCTTCCCCTTCAGCCGCTTCACCCACGTCTACGACGAGCCGGGTGCGCCCCCGCTCTCCGACGGTCTGCGGGCCGCCGCCGCCCGCACCGCGCCCGCCGGCGCCGTCCTCGCCGAGGTCACCGGCGGTCCGGTCACCACCAACCTCAACCTGCACGGGCAGCTCACCGACTACGAGATCGTCTGTCCCGGCGAGAGCGGCACCCTGCCCGAGGAGCGGCAGCTGCACCTGGAGGACCTGTACGCCGAGCACGATGCCGGGACCGGCCGGGTCACCCTGCGCTCGCACCGCCTGGGCCGCGAGGTGATCCCCGTCTACCTCGGCTACCTGGTGCCGCTCGCCCTGCCCGCGATCCCGCGCACCCTGCTGCTGCTCTCCCCGTCCTCGATGTCCCCGCTCGACGTGTGGGCGGGCGTCCCCGAGGGCACGGCCCGCGGCGCGGTGACCTTCCGCCCCCGGGTCGTCCACCGGGACGTGGTCCTCAGCCGCCGCAGCTGGACCACCACGGCAGGGGCCCTGCCCGCCCGCGGCGCCCAGGAGGCCGACCACTTCCTGGCCTGGCAGCGCTGGCGCCGCGAACACGGCCTGCCGGAGCAGGTGTTCGCGACCGTCTCCGCCGGTCCGGGCGCCGTCGGCGCCAAGCCCGTGTACGTCGACTTCGCGAGCCTGCTGTCCCTCGCCGCCTTCGAGGCGCTGCTCCAGGACCCCGCCCACCGGGTCGTCTTCCGCGAACTGCTCCCCGACCCCGGCGGCCTGCACACCCGCTCGGCGCGCGGCGCCCACGTCGCCGAACTCGCCGTCGAGACCTTCACCACCACCACCGTCACCACCCCCACGATCCGCAGAGACCAGGAGGGCGAAGCCCGATGTCACAGCTGACCGAGCCGACCCGGACCCGCGGAGCCTGGCAGGCCCTGCACATCTTCTACGCCGCCAACCCGCAGCCCCTGCTGGTGGCGTGCATCCGCCCGCTCATCGCGGAACTCACCGCCGACGGCCTGATCGCCGGACACTTCTTCATCAACTACTGGCTGGAGGGCCCGCACGTCCGCCTGCGCCTGCGGCCCGCCACCCCGGAAGCCGAACCGGAGGTCCGGCGCCGCGCGGAGGAGGCCGTGGCCGCCTTCCTCAAGGCCCGCCCGGCCCTGTACGAGGTCGACTCGGGATTCCTCAACGAGTTCTACAACACCCTCTTCGACATCGAGTTCCCCGGCGGCGACCGCGCCGCGTTCACCGGCCCCGACGGCCGCATGAACCTGCGGCCCAACAACGCGTTCTCCCGCGAGCCCTACGAGCCCGAGTACGGAAAGTACGGCGGCCCGGCCGGCATCGAGCTCGCCGAATGGCACTTCGCGCACTCCAGCGACCTGGTCATGGACGCCCTCGGCCGGATGAACCTGCACCTGCGCACCGTCCTGCTGGGCACCTCCGCCCAGCTGATGATGGTGATGGCCGGGGTGTTCCTGCCCGACCGCGAGGAACTCGCCGACTACCTCGACTCCTACTACGAGTTCTGGCACAAGGCGTTCCCCGGCACCGGCTTCATCGGCTCCACCGAGTACGACCGCACGTACGCCGGCACCGCACCCGGCCTGGCCCGCCGGTTCGCCGCCGTCCGCGCGGCCCTGGCCTCCGGCGAGACCGGCCGGCTCCCCGAGTTCCTGGCCGGCTGGGCCGCACACTGCCGCGAACTGCGTGCCCGCGCCGAGGCGTTGGCGCTCTCCGGGGACCTCGTCTTCCGGTCCTGGGACGGCACCCGCGACGAGCAGGTCACCGACCCCGCCGAGGCCCTGCCGCGGCTCCTCTCCCCGTACCTGCACATGACCAACAACCGGCTGCACGTCACCATCCGGGACGAGGCCTACCTGGCCCACCTGCTGGGCCGGGTGCTCCGCGAGGAGCCCACGGCGGTCGCCCCGTGACCGGCGGCCCGGCCCCCTCCCTGCTGGAACACCGGCCCGCGCTGCGGCCGGACGTCCTCCTGTCGCCGCCCCTGCTCAACGGGCCCGCCACCGTCCACCTGGTCAAGGACCCGGTCTCGGGAGCGGCCTTCGAGATCGGCACCAAGGAGTACTTCCTGGTGTCCCGGCTGGACGGCACCCGCAGCCTCGCGGAGATCGGCGGCCAGTACGGGCAGGCCTTCGGCCGGCGGCTGGACGAACGCAACTGGCAGCAGCTGCTGGCCCTGCTCGGCACCCGCCGGCTGCTGGCCGGCGGCCCGCCGCCCACCGCCCCCGAACGGAACCCCTCACCGCTTCAGGGCGGGCTGCTGCGCGGCAGCCTGCGCCTGGTCGCGGACGCCGACGCGGCCACCGCGCGGCTCCACCGGGTGCTGCGGCCGCTGCTGCACCCGGCCGCCCTCGGGGTGCTGCTCCTGGCCTGCCTCGCCATGACGGCCGTCCTCGCCGCGGAGCTGCCCCGGCTGGCCGACGGCCTCGGCTGGACCGTACGCAGGCCGGTACCGCTCCTCGCCGTCGCCACCCTGCTCTGGCTGAGCACCGCGCTCCACGAGTTCGCGCACGGTGTCGCCGCCCGGCACGCGGGCGGCACGGTCGGCGAGATCGGCCTGCGCTGGCGGCTGCCCGTCGCCATCATGTACTGCCGGGTCGACAACTACCGCTACCTGTCCCGCCGCCGGGACCAGCTGGCCGTCGCCGCGGCCGGCGCCTTCGCCAACCTGCTGTTCCTGCTGCCCTTCTTCGGCTGGTGGGCCGCCCTGCCCGCCGCCGACCCGACCGGCCGGGTGCTGTCCGCACTGCTGCTCCTCGGCAGCGCGCAGGCTCTGGTCAACCTCCTGCCGCTGCCCCCGCTGGACGGCTACACCCTGCTCGGCCACACCCTGCGGGTGACCCGGCTGGCCCCGGCCGGCTCCGCCTACCTGCGGCTGCGGATGCGGGACCGGGCCGCCGCGGCCGCCTACCCGCCCCGGGCCCGCCGCATCTACCTGGCCTACGGGATCGGGTCCGCCCTGCTCGTGCTGCTGCTCGCCGCCGGACTCACCGCCGTGCTCTGGTACGCCGCCACCCGCTGAACCACCCGGACCCCGCTCGCCCCCCACCCCCCCATCCCCACCCGTCACCACACCGAGGGACGCACCACCCATGACCACTGACCACACCCCGCCCGAGCACACGGCGGCCATCGCCGTCACCGACGTACGCAAACGCTATGGCGACCGCCAGGCCGTGGACGGCATCACCCTCGACGTGCGGCACGGGGAGTTCCTCGGCCTGCTCGGCCCGAACGGCGCCGGCAAGACCACCCTCATCGAGATCATGGAGGGGCTGCGGCAGGCCGACTCCGGGACCGTCCGCGTCCTCGGCCAGAGCCCCTGGCCGCGCAACACCACGCTGCTGCCGCGGATCGGCGTACAGACCCAGGCCTCGGCGTTCTTCGTACGGCAGACCGCACGCGAGCACCTGGTCACCGTCGCCGGGCTCTACCGCGCCGACCGGGCCGCCGCCGACCGCACCCTCGCCGCGGTCGGACTCACCGACCGGCAGGACGTCCTGGTCGAGAACCTGTCCGGCGGCCAGCGCCAGCGCCTCGCCATCGCCTCCGCGCTCGTCCACGACCCCGAGCTGATCTTCCTGGACGAGCCGACCGCGGCCCTGGACCCGCAGGCCCGCCGCGACCTGTGGGAGGTGCTGCGCGGTCTGAAGAGCCAGGGCCGCACGATCGTGTACACCACCCACCACCTCGACGAGGCCGAGGCGCTGTGCGACCGGGTCGCGATCCTCGTCGACGGCCGCATCGCCGCCCTGGACACACCGCACCGGCTGGTGGCCGCCGCCGGAGCACCGTCCCGGCTGCTGCTGCCGGCCGGCCGGATCGACGTCGAGCGGGCGGCCGCCCTGCCCGGCGTGGACCGGGCCACCGTCCAGGGCGGCTCCCTGGTCCTGGAGACCGCAGCCCCGGGCCGGGTCCTGCAGGCCGTCGACGCGCTCACCGGGCTCGACGGCGTACTGACCCGCACCGCCAGCCTGGAGGACGTCTACCTCGAACTCACCGGCACGGCCGTCCCGACCGCCCCCACCACGGAGTACCAGGCATGAGCGCGTACACGGCCCTGACGGCCGCCGGCTACCGGGCCCAGGTCCGGGACAAGGCCACCCTCTTCTTCACCTTCGCCTTCCCCCTCCTCTTCCTCCTCGTCTTCGGCCTGATCTTCAGCGGCCAGGACGTGGAGGAATCCGGCCGCCCCTACATCTCGTACATCGCACCCGGCGTGATGTCCTGGGGCGTCGCCAACGCGGCCGTGTTCGGCATCGCGTTCACGCTGATGCAGTGGCGGCGCGACGACCTGCTGCGGCTCATCCGGCTCACCCCCACCCCGCTCACCACCGTGCTGGCCTCGCGGTACGTCCTGGCCCTGGCCGTCGGGGCCGCGCAGGCCGCCGTGTTCGTCGGGGTGGCCATGCTCCCCGGCTTCGACCTGCGGCTGGACGGCCGCTGGCCGCTGGTGCTGCCCGCCCTGGTCCTCGGCATCACCGCCTTCATGGCCATCGGCGTGATCGTCGGCACCTACGCCGACACCCCGGAGGCGGTCGCCGCGATAGCCAACTGCCTGATGGTGCCGATGGCGTTCCTGTCCGGATCCTTCCTGCCGCTCGACATGATGCCCGACTGGCTGCAGCAGCTCTCCCGGATCCTGCCGCTGCGCTACCTGAACGACGCGGCGACCGGGGCGCTCACCGGCGCCGGTTCCACCGGCACCATCGGCATCGGCTGCGCGGCCCTGCTCGGCTTCGCGCTGCTGTTCGGCGCGATCGGGCTCAAGACCTTCCGCTGGAGCAACCGCCCATGACCGGCACCCCCATGACCGGCACCCCCTTGGAGGCGGCCCGCGCCCAGCTGGAGCAGGCCCTGGCCGGGCGCGGCGCACACGTGGTCACCGTGGGCGTCCACGACGCGCTGGGCCCGCGGGCAGCCGACCCGTACGCAGCGGTCCGCGCGGCCGCCACCGTCCACCTCACCGCCCAGGCCGTCCTCGTCGGCCCCTGGGGCGGCGACGGCACCGCACCCGCGTGCGGGCAGTGCCTGGCCATGCGCTGGCAGCGGCTGCGCAGCCGTAGCGAGCGCGATGCCCTGGAGACCGGTACGGGCCCGGTGACGGCGGTCTCCGGGGACTGGCCGCGGCTGTCGCCGTACGCGCTGGACGCGGTGTACGCCCTGCACACGGCCGTGTCCGACGGTGGAGGCGACGGCGGAGGCGGAGGCGAGGGCGGCGCCAGAACGGTCCGGGCCCCCGGACCGGAGCCCGCCGACCGGGCCCTGCCGCAGGTCAGCCGACTGGACCTGAAGACCTTCCAGGTGCGGACCCACCCGCTGCTCGCCGACCCGCTCTGCCCGGACTGCGGGCCGCGCGGCGTGGACGCCCCCGTGCCCTTCACCCCGCAGTCCCGCCCCAAACCCGCACCGGGCGCCGCCCGGCTGCGCGCCGCCTCCTCCTACCCGATGCCGTACACGGCACTCGCCAACCCGGTCACCGGCGTCCTCGGCGGCGGCACCTGGATCAACGTCACCTCGCCGACCACCGCCCCGGTCGCGGGCAGCGTCTTCATGCGCGGCTACGCCGGCCTGACCGACGTCACCTGGAGCGGACAGGCCAACAGCTTCACCGCCAGCCGCGACCTCGCCCACCTGGAGGGCCTGGAACGCTACGCGGGCACCCACCGGCGCACCGGCAGCACCCTCCTCACCGCCTCGTACACGGAACTCGGCGCCCGCGCCCTGAACCCCGCCGACTGCGGCCTCTACCCGCCCGACACCTACCGCGACGACCCGCTGCTCTCCCCGTTCGACCCCGACCGGCCCATCCCCTGGGTGTACGGGCACTCGCTCCGCGACGACCGGCCCGTCCTCGTCCCGGCCCGCCTGGTCCACTACAGCGCCGGCCTGGCCGCCGACAACTTCGTCTTCGAATGCTCCAACGGCTGCGCCATCGGCAGCTGCACGGAGGAGGCGCTGCTGGGCGCCCTCCTCGAACTCGTCGAGCGGGACGCCTTCCTCCTCGCCTGGTACGGCGGCCAGCGGCTCACCGAGATCGACCTGGCCTCCGTACCCGGCCCGGCCGTGCGCACCATGGCCGACCGCGCCGCCCTCCAGGGCTACGACGTGCACGCCTTCGACAACCGGATCGACCTGGACGTCCCGGTCGTCACGGCCCTGGCGGTACGCCGCGACGGCGGCCCCGGTCTGTACTCGTTCGGGGCGGCCGCCGCCCTGGAACCGGCGGCGGCCGTGGAGGCGGCCCTCTCCGAGGTCCTGACGTACATCCCGCACCTGCCCGGCCAGGTCGCCGAACGCCGCGGCGAACTGGAGGCGATGGCCGCCGACTTCGGGAAGGTACGCCATCTGAAGGACCACGCCCAGCTGTACGGGCTGCCCGCGATGGCCGAGCACGCCCGCCCCTACCTGGAGCCGACCACGGTGCGCCCGCTGGACGAGCTGTACGCCCGCCGGCCGGCGACCACGGACCTGCGCGAGGACCTGCTCCGGGTCGTCCGGGAGCTCGACGACGCCGGGCACGATGTGATCGTCGTGGACCAGACGACCCCGGAACAGCACCGGATCGGCCTGCGCACGGTGTGCGCCCTGGTCCCCGGGCTGCTGCCGATCGACTTCGGCTGGGCGCGCCAGCGGGCCCCCTACCTGCCCCGGCTGCGCACGGCGGCCCGCCGGGCCGGGCTGCGGGACCAGGACCTCACGGACGCGGACATCCGGATGGTGCCGCACCCGTTCCCGTAGCGGATTCCGCAGCGGGTCCTGTGACGCCGGATGCCCCGGACCCTTCCGGGGCCGGGGCATCCGCATGCGGTCTGCCGGGCCTCAGGCCGAGCAGGAGGTGGTGCTGGTGGTGGAGGAGCAGGTCGAGGTGGAGCTGCAGCTCGTGGAACCGGCGAGCACGACCTCGCTGGCGTCCGAGTAGTCGGAGATCTCGAAGGTCTCCGACTCCAGCTCCAGGATCTCGTCGGCGAGCGAGGCCAGCGGGGACTTCTCCATGATGACTCCCAGGGGGTGCGGCGGTGGACGGACACCGGGCGGTGCCCGTGCCCCCATCAGATCCCGGGCCGCCGTCACCTCCCCCCGCGTACCGCTGACACTTTCCGTCAGCGACCTGTCAGCAAGCTGACAGCGACCTGGCGGGGCCTCCCCGCGGCGCGCCCCGATCATGGGCCCATGACGTCCGCCCCCCTCCCGCAGCTGCTGCGCCCCCTGACGACCCTCTACCTGGACCTGCACCGGCACCCCGAGCCGTCCGGCGCCGAGGAGCGCACCGCGCACCGCTTCGCCCAGTGGCTGGCCGAAGCCGGGTACGAGGTCACGACCGGGATCGGCGGGCACGGCGTGGCCGCGGTGCTGCGCAACGGGGACGGGCCCACCGTCATGCTGCGGGCCGAACTCGACGCGCTGCCGATGCGCGAGACCACGGGCCTGCCGTACGCGAGCCGAAGCGAGGCCGCGCACGCCTGCGGGCACGATCTGCACCTGGCCGCGGCGGCGGGCGCGGCCTCCCTGCTGGCCGGATCCCGCCCGTCCTGGCGGGGCACCGTGCTGGTGGTCGGCCAGCCCGCCGAGGAAACCCTCACCGGCGCCCGCGCGCTGCTCGCCGACGGCCTGTACGAGCGGTTCGGCCGCCCCGACACCGTCCTGGCCCAGCACGCGGCACCGCTGCCGGCGGGCATGGTCGCCCACGGCTACGGGCCGATGACGGCCGGCAGCGTCACCTTCCGGGTGGTCGTGCACGGCCGGGGCGGCCACGCGGGCGCACCGCACCTGGCCGTCGACCCGGTGGTCGCCGCCGCCCACGTGGTCACCCGGCTGCAGACGGTGGTCGCCCGGGAGGCCGCGCCCACCGAGCCGGTCGCCGTCACCGTCGGCTCCTTCCGGGCCGGCGACCGGGCCAATGTGATCCCCGACCGGGCGGAACTGGACATCACCGTCCGCGCGGTGGGGGGCACCGCGCTGGCCGCTGCCGCCGCGGCCGTGGAACGCGTCGTCCGCGCCGAGTGCGCGGCCGCGGCCTGCCCCCGCGACCCCGACATCGAGCGGGTCTCCGACTCCCCGGTCACCCACCCGGACCCGGCGGCCACGGCCGCCGTCCGGGCCGCCCACGTGGCCGAGTTCGGGGCCGAAAGGGTTGCGATGTGGCCGCCCACCCTGGCCACGGAGGACTTCGCGCACTTCGGCGGCGACGGCATCCGCCTGGCCTACTGGATGCTGGGCAGCATCGGCCCCGCCGCCTGGGCGGCGGCCCCGGGCGCCGGAGCGGCCGAAAAACTCGCCGCGCTGCCCGCCAACCACGCCCCGGACTTCGCCCCGGACCCCAGGACCGCCCTGCCGGCGGGCGTCAGAGCCATGCACGCGGCCGCGCTGACCGGCCTGGACACCCCCGCGTGACGCGCCCGGAGCCGCCGCTTTCCGGCCGCGCCGCCCGGCGTCCGGACGCGCCCGGAGCTACCCTCGTACGCGGGGGCGGGGAAAGGGATGGCCGGTCATGTGCCGTTGGCTCGCCTACTCGGGATCGCCGATCCTGCTCGACACCGTCCTGTACCGGCCCGAGCACTCCCTGATCAACCAGAGTCTGAACGCCCGGCTCGGCGTCGAGACCACCAACGGCGACGGCTTCGGCCTGGGCTGGTACAGCGCCGACGGCGACGGAACCCCGGCCGTCTTCCGGGACATCGGCCCGGCCTGGAACAACCGCAACCTGCTGGAACTCGCCGGCCACGTCCGCTCCCGGATGTTCTTCGCCCACGTCCGCGCCTCGACCGGAACCGCGATCCAGCAGACCAACTGCCACCCCTTCCGGCACGGCCGCTGGTTGTGGATGCACAACGGCTCCATCACCGACTTCCACCGCCTGCGCCGGGACCTGTGCATGGCCGTCGACCCGGCGCTCTTCCCCTCCATCGAAGGCTCCACGGACTCCGAGGTGATGTTCTACCTGGCGGTCACCTACGGCCTGGACCAGGACGTGCCCGGCGCGGTGGCCCGGATGGCCGGTCTGGTGGAGCGGCTCGGCAAGGAGCACGGGGTGCCGGACCCGCTCCAGATGACCGTCGCGGTCGCCGACGGCGAGCGCGTGTGGGCGTTCCGGTACTCCAGCGTCCGCAAGTCCCGCTCGCTGTTCTACAGCAGCCGCGCCGAAACGGTTCGGCAGCTGTATCCGGAGATCGACTTCCTGCGCGGGGTCTCCGAGGCCACCCGGCTGATCGTCTCCGAACCCCTGGGTGACCTCCACGGCGTGTGGAACGAGCTCCCGGAAGGCAGCTACGCGGTCATCCCCTCCGGGCCCGAGGACTACCTGCCGTTCGTCCCCGAGTACATGTAGCCGCGCGGGTCAGCGGCGCCGCGCCCGGGAGCGCCGGATCCACACGCCGACACCGGCCCCGCCGAGTGCCGCCACGACGACCCCGGCCGCCGCAAGCCATTGCGATCCGCCGTCCTCGTCCTCGTCCGGTTCCGGTTCCGGCCGCGGCTCGGCGACCGTGACCGTGGTCGGGGCCGTCGTCGGGGCCATGGCCGTGGCCGGGGGAGCGGAAGCGGCGGGCGGTGCCGGGGTGGCGGCCGCCGCGACGGTCAGCTCGCGCTCTCCCCGTCCCAGCCCGGGGAAGCCCGCCTCGACGGTGACCTTCCACCGGCCCGCCGGCAGCGCCTCCGCCGTGGTCCAGCCGCTCGCGCTGCCGCCGTCCCGGACCAGCTTCCACGGGCCCGCCGTACGCGAGCCGTCGCCGCTGACCGCGTTCACCGTGGCGGCGACCGTCTCCTCCACCGGGTCCCCGTCGTTCTCCCAGGTCACATCGGTGGTGACATGGCCGTCCCGGTGCCCGGTGACGACCACCTTCACGGTGTCGCCGTGGGCCGCGGCGGGCAGCGGCACACCGAGCGCCAGGGCCAGGCCCAGGGTCAGGGCGCCGGCCGAGGCCGGGAGCGGAATCCGCGGACGGCCGGAGCTCTGCGGGATCGTTCTTTGCATGCCAATCCTCCGATGCGGTGGTGATGAGGAAGGGAAGGAAGAGGGGGCGGAAGGTACGGATGGGCGGGCGGGCCGCCCCGTGACGGCCCGCCCACCCCGCTCGTGCAAGCCGGCTCAGCCGGCCTTGCGGACCGTCCAGACCTGCGCCGGACGCCCGTCCGCACGCTGGAGGTCCAGCAGCTTCGCGCCGTAGTACGGGCGGCCGCTGACGGTCAGCGCGTACGCTCCGCCGCGGTCGGTGACCGTCACCGCGCCGTTCTTCGAGGCCAGCTTCCACAGCTGGGCGCCGGCACCGGCCGAGCAGGGCTGCTGGGAGACCCACATGCCGGGGGCCGGGCTGCCGCCGGGCTGCAGGCACTTGCCGGAGGCGGCGGACCGGATGCGGACCAGCCCGCTCCCCGCGTCGTCGAAGTACCACTGCTGCTGGGCGTAGCCGTTGTCCTGCGAGCCGACCAGCACCGTGCCGTCGGCCGAACGGCCGCCCCACAGCTCGGCGTTCATGCCGGTGCTGCCGTTGGCCAGCAGGTAGCGGGTGTTCGGTGCGGTGGTGGTGCCGCCCGCTCCGGCGGTGCGGAACGAGGCGGCCCGCCCGGGACCGCTGTCCCGGCCCTGCCCGTCGCGCACCGAGACCGCGACGGTGTACGAGGTCCCGGGCCGGAGGTTGTAGATCCGCAGCGTGGTGCCCTGCACCCAGGTCAGGTGCTTCCCGTTGAACAGCACCTGGTACCAGGCGGCTCCGGCGACCCGCGGCCAGCTCGCCACGACCGAATCGGGCTGGATCTGGCCGACCGTCACATCGGGCCCGCTACCGGGCCGCGGCGTGGTCGGCGTCGGCGTCGGGGTGGGCTTGGGGCTCGGCCCGGGACCCGGGTCGGTCCCGCCGCCCTTGTTCCGCATCAGGAACTGGTTGTCGGCGATGTTCCAGTGGGTGGCCAGATAGCTGCCCGGCTTGGGGCTGGTGTGGAAGTAGTCGTCGTGGTTGCAGTCGAGGATGTTCTCGGCGGCCCGGTTGGTGCAGACGTTGCGCATCTTCGGGTAGTACGGGGTGTCCGAGTAGCACATGACGTCCCACTCGTCCGTGCAGTGCGCGCCCCGGCTGGTGTTGGGCGCGCTGTTGTTCACCGCGCCCAGGTTGTGCCCGAGTTCGTGCGCGGCGGTGTGTCCGCCCCAGCAGCCGGTGTCCGTACGGCCGTACGAGGGGCCGAAGTTGCTGAGGTTGGACTGGCCCGGCCGCTCGTCCCCGTTGAAGGTGCCGATGCCGCAGTAGACCTGGGCGTCGGCGAAGATCATGTACTTGCGGTCGCGCCGGTCGAGCCCCTTGACTGCCAGCGCCCGGTTGGTGGCGCTGAACTCGGACAGTGCGGAGTCCGGGAGTTCGATGTTGAGGACGGTCGGAGTGCAGTCCGCCGCGGTCACGTAGCGGATGTGGCGGGTGCCGCCGGTCTCCTGGGCGCTCGCCGAGTAGATGAGGTCGGCGTCGGCGGCCCACTTCCGGAACGAGGCGACGTACTGGGAGTACCGGTCCCGGCCGGGCCCGTGCACGTACACCACCTGGACGCGGTTGCCGGTGCTGCCGTCGCCGTCGCACTGGACGGTCTGCCCGGCGGGGGCGGCGGCCGGTGCGGAGCCGGTGGTGCCGGGGGCGCCGGCGGCGGGACGCGGCGCGGCGGCGGGGGCTGCGGCTGCCGCAGCGGCGTCGGCGGCGGGCGTGTCCTGAGAACGCTCGCCGTTCCGCTCGGGAGCGGGGTCCTGCGCGGCGGGTTTGGCCGGGTCGGCCGCCGCGGCCACGGTCTTGACCGCGGGCGGGGTGTCCTTCTTGATGTCGACGCCCTTGGGCGGTGCGTCGGGGCCGTGCGTGCAGTGGCCGGTGTCGGTGCTGTAGACGCCCGCGCAGCGGTCGCCCTTGGGGGCGGTCTTCAGCCCGTCGTACACCATGCCGCGGGCCGGCTCGTTGGTCGGCTTCTTCTCGATCGGCTTCGGATCGTGGTCCCGGGCCGGTGCGGCGGCCGGGACGGCGATCTCCGCGGAGTGGGCTCCGAGCTGGGTGACGGAGGCCTGGTCGGAGTCCGCCCGGCCGGCCTCGTAGGCGAAGCCGCCGGCGACCACCGCCGCCACTGCCATGGCGGCGGTGATGCCTATGAAGCGGCCGCGCGGCCTGCGCTGACGCTCATTCAGTCTTCGATGTTTAGACATGCGCACCTCAATTCTTTGGTCAGAAGAGTGGGTGCGCGGAAGCCTGCCAGACGCTCGCGTCGGAGAATTCGGACAAAGCGGAGCCCGCCCCGTGAATCCATTCCGTTACCTGCGACCAGGTTCTGATGAACCCTCAACTTGCTTTAAAATTAGGGAAGTTACGCGCGTCGCATCACATTGGTCCAGGCCTTTTCGGCCACGTCGTTATGTAATCGAAATAATCGCGAATCGTTTATTGACGGGAATTCAGTAGAAGGTTCACCCTTTGATTACCTCGTGAATTCCCCCGGTCACCACTCGTGATCACCGGCGTTGTGTCCAGCCCGCTGAACGGCAGCGCCGTACGGTGATTCGGTGCGCCCGACCTCCGCCGCCCTGGCCCTCGCCGCCGCCCTGTGCGCGGCCTCGCTCTCCTGCACCGCGCAATCGCCCAAGGCCCGCTTCCAGGCCCCGCCGTTGCCGGGCCTCTCCGCCGTGGTCACCACCGTCCCGCCGGACAAGCTGGGTGCCAGTCATGGCCCCGGCTGCCCGGTCCCACCGGAGCGGCTGCGGCTCATCCGGATGAACCACTGGGGCTTCGACGGCGGGGTCCACCGCGGCGAACTGATCGTCCACCGCAACTCCGTCCGGCCCCTCCTGCACGCCTTCGGCAAGGCGTTCGAGGCGAGGTTCCCGATCCGCCGGATGAGGGTGATGGCCGAGTACGGCGGCAGCGACGCGAAGGCGATGGCCGACGACAACACCTCGGGCTTCAACTGCCGCCGGGTCACCGGGGACGCCCGCCAGCTGTCCCAGCACGCCTGGGGCGACGCCGTGGACATCAACCCGGTGGAGAACCCGTACGTCGACCGCCGCGGCGCGGTCCACCCCCCATCGGCCCGCGCCAACCTGCGCCGCACCCCCGTCCAGCCGGGCATGATCCACCCGGGCGACGTCCTCACCACCGCCTTCCGCGACATCGGCTGGCACTGGGGCGGCCGCTGGAGCAACCCGGACTACCAGCACTTCTCGGCCAACGGCGATTAGGCGGAGGGACGGGGACGCGCCGCGCCCACGGTCACCGGGGTGCGGTGGCCGTGGGCGCGGGGGTGCGGGCGCGGGGGTGTGGGCGCGTCAGCGTCGTGGGTGCGTCATCTCGTGCCGCGACCGTTCGACGGACCCGTCGGGTGCGGATCGTGGACGCAGAGCGCCCAGATCACGAAGAGGGCGATGGCGATCGAGATCAGGGCCCAGACGGGCGTGTACGGCAGCCACATGAAGTTGAAGATGATGCTGATGCCCGCCAGGGCCAGGCCCATGGCGCGGGCCCATTCCGCGTCCTTGAGGATGCCCGCGCCGACGACCACCAGCACGATGCCGAGGACCAGCATGATCCAGCCCCAGGCCGCCACGTCGAACTTGAAGGTGTAGTCGCCGACACGGGCGTAGACGTCGTCCTTCGCGATGCCGACGATGCCCTTGAGCACATCGAGCACGCCGTCCACGAGCAGGAGGATTCCGGCGAACATCGCGCCGCCCGCGGCCCATGCGGCGCGGGTGCTGCTGCCGGAGGACGGGCGCGGGGGTGTCCCGGCGGGGGATGTCGACTGGGTCACGAGCAGCTCCTCTGTGCGGCGGGCCTCTCCGGGGAGGACCGGGTACGGCCCAGCGTGCGGGCCCGATCCGCGGACGAACACGTGAGCGCACCCGTTCGGGTGAAAACCGGGAGCCGGGGGAGGGCGCAACGGGGCACGCCCCGCCGGTGGGCCGCCACGCTCGGGTGGCCGTGTCGTTGAGGTCGGTATGACTGATCTCATGGTGAAGATTCCGGCGGACTGGCTCGCCCGCGTGTTCCTCTCCCTGCGCCGCGGCAGGTCGGAGGACGCCCACGCCCTGGCGGCGGAACTCCAGCCGTTCACGGAGAAGCCCGGCCAGCGGGTGCCCGTCCCGAGAGCGACCGTCCTGCGCACGGAGCTGGCACTGCGCGGCGAAATGGAGATCGCCGCCGCCGAACGCGGCCGCCACGCCGAACTGTCCGAGGCGGCCGACTACCTGATCAAGGCAAGACTCGAGGACCGTTAGCGCCCTGAATCGGAAACGGTGGTCACCCGCTGTACGCCTGCGCCCCGGCGGTGCCGTCCTCCTCGATCGCCACGACGCCCTCGACGCTCCTCGCCACCGGCCGGGTCGAGGGCAACGACATCGCACGGCGTGGCGGCCGGCCCTCCCGCGGATGGTCCGCCCGGGGCCCGCGGCACGGGAACAGCGGGCCCCGGAACGGGTCAAGGGGTGCGCCGGTGCGGGACCGGGCCGGATGCCGGCCGGTCGTCCAGGGCGCGGGATGCCCGCAGCAGCAGCTGCACGGGGCGGGACGGGCTGTCGATGCGCAGTCGGCGGCCGTGGCCGGACCAGGCTTCCAGGGCGTGCAGGAATGCGGTGTCGGCGAAGGTGACGCGGGAGGCGTCGACGACCAGCCGCGTACGGCCGCCGCCGGTCGCCGCGGCGGCGAGCATCACGCGCAGCGGGGCCGCGCTGAAGTGGTCGATCTCGCCGGTGAGCCGGACACACAGCGTGTCACCGGTCGCGGTGACGGAGTGGACGACCTGTATGTCACACGGCGCGGGATCCGCGCCGGGGCTTTCGGGCGAGGGCAGTATCGGGCCGGTGGCTGTTGTCTTCATGCCAGGTCAACGGCCTTGCCCGGGGCCGGGAAACGTGTTCCGGCCGCCCGTCACCCGTGGGGAGCGGGCTGTTTCCCCGGAGCGGGCGAAAACGCTCACCCGCACGATGGAAACCTTCCACCCCACCCGGTTCCGACCGGACGCCCCTCAGAGTCCGCGGAGGCCCTGGCGTCGTCGTCGGCGGCACCCCCTCCGAGACCGCCCGACCGGTTCTGGAGCGACCCGCCGCACACTCGTGATCCCGGCCACCCCCTGAGCGGAGAACCAGATGGCACCCACCCCCATCCTCAAGCCCGGCACCGCCTGGACGGACGCCTGGCAGCGGGCCCTCGCCACCGCCCCCGAAGCCTTCCGGGAGGACCGCGTCCTCAACCTCTGGGCCGGCTCCTGGCAGCCCGACGGCCGCACCCTCCCGGCGACCAGCCCGGTCGACGGCAGCCCCATCGCCGGCCCGCCGCGCCTGGACTCCGCCACCGCCGGGAAGGCCGTACGGGCAAGCCTCGACCAGCACCGGGCCTGGCGGCACATCCCGCTCCCCGAACGCCGCGCCCGGGTCGGCGCCGCCCTCGACGCACTCACCGAGCACCGGGACCTCCTCGCCCTCCTGCTCGTCTGGGAGATCGGCAAGCCCTGGCGCCTGGCGCTGGCCGACGTCGACCGCGCCGTGGACGGGGTCCGCTGGTACGTGGAGCACATCGAAGCCATGACCGAGGGGCGCAGCCCGCTCGACGGGCCCGTCTCCAACATCGCCAGCTGGAACTACCCCATGTCCGTCCTGGTCCACGCCATGCTGGTGCAGGCCCTCGCCGGCAATGCGGTCATCGCCAAGACCCCCACCGACGGCGGCCTCGCCTGCCTCACCCTCGCCTGTGCGCTGATCCGGCGCGAGGGCATCCCGGTCACCCTCGTCAGCGGCAGCGGCGCCGAACTCTCCGAGGCCCTCGTCCGGTCGCCCGAGATCGGCTGCGTCTCCTTCGTCGGCGGCCGCGACACCGGCGCGCGGATCGCCACCGCCGTCGCCGACCTCGGCAAGCGCCACATCCTCGAACAGGAGGGTCTCAACACCTGGGGCGTGTGGAACCACACGGACTGGACGGCGCTCTCGGCGGTCATCCCCAAGCTCTTCGACTACGGCAAACAGCGCTGCACGGCATACCCGCGGTTCGTGGTCCAGCGCACCGCCTTCGACGCCTTCCTCGCCGCCTACCTGCCCGCCGTGGCCGCCGTCCGCACCGGCCACCCGCTCGCCGTCGCCGACCCCGACGACCCGCTCCCCGAACTGGACTTCGGCCCGCTCATCAACGCAGCCAAGGCCAAGGAACTCGCCGAGCACGCCGCCGAGGCCGTCGAACGGGGCGCCGTACCGCTCCACCGCGGCACCCTCGACCCGGCCCGGTTCCTCCCCGGCCAGGACACCTCCGCCTACCTCGCCCCGCTCACCCTGCTCAGCCCGCCGGCCTCCTCACCGCTCTACCACGCGGAACCCTTCGGACCGGTCGACACCATCGTCCTCGTCGACACCGAGGCGGAACTCCTCGCGGCGATGAACGCCTCGGGCGGCGCCCTGGTCGCCACCCTCTCCACCGACGCCCCGGACACCTTCGCCCGGCTCGCCCCGCAGATCCGCGCCTTCAAGATCGGCCACGGCACGCCCCGTTCACGCGGCGACCGCGAGGAACTCTTCGGCGGCTTCGGCGGATCCTGGCGCGGGGCCTTCGTCGGCGGCGAACTCCTCGTCCACGCCGTCACCGAAGGCCCCGCCGGCGAACGCCTGCCGGGCAACTTCCCCGAGTACCAGCTGATGCCCTGAACCGATGAACATCGCGGCGGGGGCGGCTGCTTGAGGGTGTATGAGCAGCCCTTCAGGTTCCTGCCCCCGCTGTTGTCCCGGACCGGGTCCGGCCGACGGCGGAGGCGGGGACCCCAGGGGGTGTCTAGCCGATGTCCACGTTCACCGCTTCGTAGATCTTCGGCTCGACCTTCGGCATACCGCCGGCCTCGAAGATCGCCGCCGACTTCTCCATGAACGCCGCGAGAGCCTCCTTGGACTCCCACAGGTCGACCACGAGCCAGCCGCCGTCCGCCGGGGCCCCCGCATGGGAGATGAAGCCCTCCGCCGGCCACCACGGCGCCGCGTGGACGTTCGCGTGGTTGGCCTGGTACTGCTCCTTGGTGACGCCCGGCAACTCGATGATGACGATGACGGCCATGGTGCGGCTCCCGTGACGTGCGAGGCGGAGGGACTTCCCCAGTCGAGCAGTCCGCCCCGGCCTCCGCACGGCGGCGTGAGCCGCCCGGGCTACCGGCACGACGGAGCCGACCTCGCGCCGGCGACGCGGCTATTCGAACCGGGTGGTGTCGCCCGCGCCCCGGCGGACGATCTCCGCCTCGCCGCCGGAGAAGTCGATGACCGTGGTGGGGCGGGTGCCGCAGTCGCCCGAGTCCACCACCGCGTCCACCACATGGTCGAGCCGCTCCTTGATCTCCCAGCCCTGGGTCAGCGGTTCCTCCTCGTCGGGCAGCAGGAGCGTGCTGGACAGCAGCGGTTCACCGAGCTCGGCGAGGAGGGTCTGGGTGACGACATGGTCCGGGATCCGGACGCCGACCGTCTTCTTCTTCGGGTGCATCAGCTGCCGCGGCACCTCCGTGGTCGCCCGGAGGATGAAGGTGTAGGGGCCGGGCGTCGCCGCCTTGATAGCGCGGAACACGTCGTTGTCCACGTGCACGAACTGACCCAGCTGCGCGAAGTTCTGGCACACCAGGGTGAAGTGGTGACGGTCGTCCAGATTCCGGATCGACCGGATCCGGCTCATGCCGTCACGGTTGCCCAGCTGGCATCCCAGCGCGAAACAGGAGTCGGTCGGGTACGCGATGAGCGCGCCGCCGCGGATGCTGTCCGCCACGCTGGTGATGGTGCGCCGCTGCGGATTCTCGGGATGCACGTCGAAGTACTTGGCCATCCGCCGAGGGTACGCCTGCCAGCGAAGCCACCTCCTGTGCGCGCTGCCCCGGCGCGCTCCACCGGTCCCGGCGCGCTGAACCGGTTCCGGCGCGTGATCCTGGTGACATGGGCGCTGATCGTGACGGCGGCGTCAGGACCGACGGCGCAGGCACGGCCACCAAGCCCCGCCCGCGCCGGGCAGGGTTCCGGCTGCCCGCGGCCTATGCCGCCGCGGCCCGCCGCTCGGCGCGCGTCACCCTCGCCGCCTGCGCAGCCTTCTACCTGCTGCTCTACGGGTTCGACCAGTCCGTCGCCGCCACCTACGGCCTGTTCGGCGCGGTCGCCCTGGCCGGCCTCTCCCGGATCCCCGGCACCGGCCGGCAACGGGCCGCCGCCCTGCTGCGGGTGCTGCCCGCCGGCTGGCTGCTGGTGGTCGTCGGCACCTTCCTCGCCGTACGGACCTGGACCGCGGTCGCCGGGATGCTGCTCATCGGCTTCGCCCTCGCCTTCGTCGCGGTGGGCGGACCCCGGCCCGCGGGGGCCGCACCGGGGCTGCAGCTCCTCTACATCCTGCCCTCCTTCCCCCCGTACGCCCCGGACACCCTCGGCCAGCGGCTCGCCGGCGCCACCCTCGGCATCCTGCTGCTGGTGCTCGCCGAAGCCTTCCTCTTCCCCGATCCGCCCGGCGTCTCCTACCGGCAGCTCGCCGCCCGCGCCGCCGGCACGGCCGCCCGCTGCGCGGCAGAGCTCGGCCGGCCCCCGTACGCCCTCTCCCACACCTCCCTGCGGGCGGCCGCGGACGCGGGCCAGGCGTTGCGCCCCTCCCGGGTCCCGGACGCCGAACGCCCGGCCGGTCCGGGCGTCCGGGAGCGAGCCCTCGCCCACACCGGGCTGGCCACCCGCACGCTGCTCGCCCGCCTGTCGCGGCTGCCGGCCGCACCCCCCGGACGGCCATCGGCCGGCACCGGCGCCCCCCGAACCGGCACCGGCACCGCCCGCGGAACCGCTGCCGGCCTGCTGCACGACCTCGGGGAGGCCTCCGTCGAAACCGCGGCCGCCCTGCGCGGCGAGCACCCCGACGGCACGGCCCGCACCCGGCTGCGCCGGACCCGCGCCGAGGCGGCCGCCACCCCCACCGAGCCCCCGGCCCCGGCCGCCCTGCGCCGCCACGCGGCACTCATCGAGCTCGCGGACGCCGGGCTCGCCATGGCCACGGCCGCCGACATCGCCGTACGCGGGCGGGCCGCGGCGGCCGGCCTGGACCCCGGACGCTTCTGGTACGCCCACCTGCGGGCCCCGCAGCTGTGGTGGCGCCGCCTGATCGGCAACGCCGGCCGCCGCTCGGTGTTCTTCCAGAACGCCGTACGCATCAGCCTGGCGCTCGCGGCCGCGCGGGCCGTCGCCGGGCTCGACGCCCTGCCGCACGGATTCTGGGCCATGCTGGCCACCCTCACCCTGACCCGCACCACGGTCACCGAGACCCGCACCACCATCGGCCACGCCCTGGCGGGCACCCTGATCGGAGCCGTGGTCGCCGCCGTGGTGCTCGCCCTGGGCGGTACGGACAGCGACGTCTACGCCGCCATACTGCCCGGCCTGATGCTGTTCACCTTCACCGTCGGTCCGGTCCGCGGGGTGGGCTGGTCACAGGCCCTGTTCACGCTGGTCGTCGCCCTGGTCTTCGCCCAGCTGGCACCGGCCACCTGGCAGCTCGCCGAGCTCCGGGTCATCGACGTCCTCATCGGCAGCGTGATCGGCGCCGCCTTCGGCCTGCTCGCCTGGCCCCGGGGCGCGCACGACGAACTGCACCGCTCGGTGGCGGTCCTGCTGCGCGGTACCGCCGAGCTGGTGGCCGCCACCACGGCCGCCGTCGCCGCGGGCGGCCCCCGGCAGGCCGTGCCGCCTCCCGTGCACCGCTCGGTGCAGCACGCGCTGATCCTGGCGGAATCGGCGTTCGCGCAGTACCAGACCGAGCCGCCCGCCGCCCGCCCGGGCCCGGCCGCCGTCGACTGGCAGGCGGCCCTGATGGCGGGCCACCACACCCTCTGGGGCGCCCAGCGCATCCTGATGCCCCCCGCCCCGCCGGTCCCGCCCGCCCCGACCGCCGGGCCGTCGCCGCCGCCGGTTCCGCCGCCACCGCTGCCGCCAATGGAGCGGGAGGCCGCCGCCACCCTGATGCTCCTGGGGGAGCGGGTCGCCGGCCGGATGCTGCTGACCGCCGCCGCCCTCGAACCCGCCTCCTTCGAGCCGGGCAGCCCCTTCCCGCCCGCCGCCGTGGAACCCGCGGAGCCGGGGTTCGACGCCGAGCCGCCCGGCGCCTCGCGGTTGTTCTACGCGACCACCTCCTGGCTGGGCTCCCTCTCGGCCGACCTGGAACACCTCGCCGCCCGGCCGCCCGCCCCCGCTTGAGAGGGGCATCCCGGCCCCGGTTACCGTTCGTCGTATGAGGAACAGCAACCCGCACCCCCTGCTCGACCACCTGCTCGCGGCCGCCGACGGGCAGTACCCGGAGATCGACGGCGGGGTGACCGTGCTGCCGCCGTTCGAGGGCGGGCTGGAGTGTTCCTTCGCATTCACCGGACATGCCTACGTAGCCACCCGCCTCCCGGCCGAAGAAGTGCTCGCCCAGGGCCCCGACGGGTTCGGGCTCTCGATGGGCGCCGACTTCCTGCGCCACCTCGCCGGGCCCGGGGGCTGGATCGGAGTCATCGACGCCAGCCTGGTCGCCCGCGGGGCGGGCGAGCCCGGCACCGGCGCCCGCCTCGGCGAACGGCACGACGTCGACGACCACCCCCGGGTCCGGCACGCCCGCTCCGTACGCAACGACGTACGCGTCTACGGCGACGAGCGCGGCTTCGTCACCGTCGGGCAGGGCCTGGCCGGCCGGCGGGAGATAGGCATCGCCCTCGACGAGGAGGCCGGCCAGAAGGCCGGCCGCGGGGTCGGCCGGACGCTCCTGCTGGACGCACTGACCCTCGTCCCCGAGGGCGAGCCGGTCTTCGCCGCGGTCTCCCCGGGCAACTCCCGCTCGCTGCGCGCCTTCCTCGCCGTCGGATTCACCCCGATCGGCAGCGAGGTCCTGCTCCGCCCCCGGCAGGACCAGGGCCGACACGGTGGTGTCTCCTGTCCCGGTGAGCGGTGACAGCAGATACCACCGCAGGGATCAGGGGATGAGCTTGTCGTAGCCCTTGTCCCGGTCGGAGTCGTAGATCTCCTCGCCCTTTGCGTCGTAGCCCTTGATCCGGGGGGACTTGGTGACCGGGCGGTCCAGGATCCCGGTGGCGGCGAACCAGCCGTGGTCGAGGGCGGCCTCGACGGTCGTACCGCCGTAGGTGACCGTCACCTTCGCCACCCGGGCGTCCACCGTGCCGATGCTGCCCCAGCGGTAGGGCAGCTTCCACGGCCCCTCCGTGCTCAGCCGCTGCAGGAACAGCTTGCCGCCGTTGATGTCGGGTGCGACGGCCCCGCTGTCCGCCTCCCGGTGGTTGCTCACCGACGTGTTCATCCCCTGGGCCTCGCCCTGCTTGATGTTGCAGATGAGGCGGGTCTGGTTCGGCGCGGGACCGTCCTTCAGGGCGACGATGTACTGACCGTCACCGGGGGAGTTGTCGTTCCCGGTGCTGCGTTGGGCGAGCAGGATCCGGTAGTCGGCGGGCTTCCCGAGGTCCTGCGCCCCGCCGGGCCCGCTGCTCAGGTGGGTCCGGTTGAACCCCAGGCACTTCTCCAGGCCTTCGGCCGCCTGCTCCATGGTGATCCCGTCGGCCAGCTGGCCGGGCGTCGCGGGGGCGGCGGGGCCGGTCGGCTTCGGCGCCGGGGTGGTCCCGGCCTGCCGGGGTGCCGGGCTCGTCGGGGACGGGCCCGCCATCTGCGTGCTCTCCGTCCCCTCGCCGTTGCCGGAGAAGGCGAAGGCCGCGGCCGGTACGACGGCCAGTACGGCCAGTGCCGCGCCCGCGGCCGCCAGCCGGCGCCGCCGCTCCAGCCGGCCCTGCCGGACGATCGCCGGGTACGGAACGGCGGCCGGGCGCACCGCCTGGGCGTCCTCCGCCATCCGCTGCCGGAGGTTCACCTCGAACACCCCGAGGTCGTCCCGCGGGGCCTGCCGGCCCTCGTGTTCGTGCTCGTTCTGCCCCGTCATCGGACCGCTCCCTGATTCGTCGTCGTACGGACCGGGCCGTCGGCCACCTGGGCCAGCCCGGGATGGGCGCGGAGTTTCGCCAGCGCCTTCGACGCCTGGCTCTTCACCGTGCCGGGGGAACAGCCCAGGACGTCGGCGACCTCCGCCTCGGAGAGGTCCTCCCAGTACCGCATCACCACCACGGCCCGCTGCCGGGCGGGCAGTTCGGCCAGCGCGGCCATCAGCGCGTTCCGCTCGTCGGCCCAGGCCACGGCTGAGTCCGGTACGGACATGTCCGGCGGGGTCGCCGTCAGCCGCTCGGTGACCCGGCGCTTGCGGAACCGGTCGCTGTTGCAGGTGACCAGCATCCGGCGGACGTACGCCTCCGGGTTGTCGCTGCGCCACACCCGCCGCCACGAGCGGTAGGCCTTGGCCAGCGCGGTCTGGGTCAGGTCCTCCGCGTCGTGCGGATTGCCCGTCAGCAGGTACGCGGTCCGTACCAGATGAGTCCATCGTGCGCTCACGAACGACTGGAACTGAGCTTCTTGCTCGGCTTGCATCACGCACCCCCTCGCCCCCTTGACCACCACTTTCGCGGATTCGGTTGCCTGGGGGACCACACCGATGTCAGCGCGGGCCCGGCGGCGTCCAGTCGGCATGGTCGCAGGGCGGCACGGAGGGTCAGCCCGGACGGAGCGAGCCGGAGTGCCGTGTTGCGCAGGGCGACGGCCCAGGGGTGGGCCGGCTGCTGGCCCATCCGGCCGGGCCCGGCCGTCGGCGAAGGCGATGTGGCCGAACTCGGCGCCCCTGCCCCAGGTCGGTTCGAAGTCGGTGCGCAGCTCGACGGGGTGCTCGGTGATGGCGCGCAGGACGGTCGAACCGCTGAGCTACCGCACCCGTCAGGCGCTGCTCACCGCGCTGGTCCGACGGCTGGTCGCGCTCGACCAGGCGGAGTTGCAGGCCGCGGGCTGGTGGCGGCCGCCCTCAGGTGACGGCCGCCCTCGGGTCAGCAGCTCAGGTTGTTGCCCGGGGTCACCCCCAGCAGCTGGGTGAACTGCTGGTACTTCGTCACGCGGCTCTGCACCTGCGCTGGGTTGCCGCCGTTGCACTCCAGGGAGCCGTTGATGGAGCGGATGGTCTCGCCGAAGCCGGCGCCGTTGACCATGGCCGCGTGCGCGGTCATGGTGCCCGGCCCGTTCTGGGTGTTCCAGTACCACAGGGCGGTCTTCATGGCGATGGCCGGGTCCTGCTCGACGAGGTAGGGGTTGGCCAGCAGGTTGATGCCGAGGGCGTCGCCCGCGGCCTTGTAGTTGAAGTTCCAGCTGAGCTGGATGGGGCCGCGGCCGTAGTAGGCGGCCTGGCCGGCCGGGCAGCCGTAGGGCTGTGAAGCATCGCAGTAGTGGGGGTAGTTGGCGGTGTTCTGCTCGACGATGTGGACCAGGCCGCCCGTCTCGTGGGAGACGTTGGCGAGGAAGGCCGCGGCCTCCCGGCGCTTGGTGGTGTCGTCGCCGGTGTTGGCGAAGCCGGGGTAGGCGGAGAGGGCCGCGACCAGGCCGTTGTACGTGTAGAACGGATTCCGGTTCGGGAACATCTGGTTGAACTGGGCCTCGCTGACCACGAATCCGGACGGGTTCCCGGTGCCCGGGTCCGGGTCCTGCCCGCCGCCGTTGCCGCAGGCGCCCTGGTCCGCCCACACGCCCCACTGGCCGGTGGTGCCGGGGGTCTCGCCCTGGGTCCACCATTTGGCCTGCCAGTTGTGGCCGTTCCGCGAGGCGGTCATGCCGCCCGTGTACACGGCGGTCGCGGACCACGCGGTGGCGCAGGGGGCGGCCGCGGAGGAGGTGGCGGGCAGGGCGAGTGCGGAAAGCCCGGCGACGGCCGCCCCGGCGGTTACCAGGGCGAGGGTGTGGCGGCGTAGTGTGCGGGTGCGCATCACGTAACTACTCCTTGAGTGGGGGGAGTTGCCGTGGCGGAGGCAACTCCTCCACTCAAGCGAAGGTGGTCTGGACCTGTCAAGGTCCAGACCATTCCCGGGGTGTGGGCAGGCCCCTCCTAGTCGTCCACCGCCCCCGGGGCCAACGCAGGGGCCGGGAAGGCGAATCGGGCCTCGGCGCCCGACCACCAGACCCCGATCGCGAAGACCGCGGCCGCCTCCAGCAGGCCCGCACGGGCCAGCCCGCCGCAGGGCAGCGGTGTACAGCCCATCGAGGTGATCAGCTCGGCGACCCGCGCGGCGGCGTCCGCTGCGTCGGTGCAGAAGGGGACCGCCAGGGGCGCCCCCTCGAACGCCGGGCGCTCCAGGGTCCAGATGCTCTCGTGGCACACCCCGAAGGCCTTCACCACCCCGGCGCCGGGGGCGGCGTCCGAGATGATCCGGGCCATCGAGGTGCCGCCGCCCGGCCCGCCGGTGGTCAGGGCGGGGCCGTCCGCGCCCGGGGCCATCGGGACGGTGCAGTCGATCACCGTCCGCCCGCTGAGCACCTGCGCCAGCTCCCCGGCCAACTCCCCGGCCGCCTGCGCCGGTACGGCCAGCAGGACGAGCTCCCCGTGGGACGCCGCCTCCGCCAGACTGCCGTGCCCGGCCGCGCCGGTACGCCTGGCGGTGCGGGCGGCCGCCTCGGTGTCCCGCCCGCCCACCCGTACGTCGTGCCCGGCGCGCACCCAGGCGCCACCGAGGGCCGTGGCCATCGCCCCCGTACCGAGAATGCCGATGCGCATGTCCTTGCTCCCGTCCGTGTCGTGGAACGTGAGGTGCGGTCCTCACGGCAGGGACGCTAGGCGTGCCGATGCGCACCACATGGTGTGCATCGGGACGGGCAGGATGGGCCCATGGGGCGCGGAGCGGACGAGCACGAGCACGAGCACGAAGAGGAGCGGGACCTGGGTGGCGGCGCATTCGCGGCCGACTGCCGGGCGCGGGTGGCCTTCGAGGTGCTCGCGAACCGATGGGACAGCGTGGTCGTCTTCGTCCTCGGGGAGACGGGTCCCATGCGGCCGCGCGCGCTGCTCGCCCGCATCGGCGGGATCAGTCCGAAGGTGCTCAACGAGGCCCTGCGCCGCCTCGAGTACAACGGCCTGGTCGAACGCCGCGCCTATGCGGAGGCGCCGCCCCGCGTCGACTACGCCCTCACCGCTGCGGGCGCCGCGCTGCTGGACCCGATCCGGGCGATGGGCGCCTGGGCGGCCCGGCACGCCGACGACGTCCTCGCGGCGCAGGACCGCTTCGGCCGGTGATGGCCGGATGTGACAGAGAGCCGTCATTGCAGTCATGAGGCGGTGCCGTGACGATGGACGCATGCCCGCTCCCGCTCCCCACCGCGTCGTCATCGCGGTCTTCCCGGACGTCGACCTGCTCGATGTCACCGGCCCGGCCGAGGTCTTCGCCCTGGCCAACCGGGAGACCGGTGGCCGGGCGGCCTACGAGGTCCGCCTGGCGGGCCCCGAGGCCGGCCCGGTCGTCACGTCGGCCGGCGTGCGCCTGACGGCGGACCTGGCCTTCGCCGACGTGGGCGCCGCCGTGGACACGCTGCTGGTGCCCGGCGCCGTGGACCTGCACCCGGACGGCCCGGTGGCCCGGGTCGACGGCACCGTGGTGGAGTGGGTCAAGGCCACGGCACCGCACGCGCGCCGGATCGCTTCGGTGTGCGTGGGCGCGCACCTGCTCGCCGCGGCCGGTCTGCTGGACGGGCGGCGGGCGACCACACACTGGTCGACCGCGGCGCAACTCGCCGCCGACCACCCGCAGGTGAAGGTCGATGCCGACCCGATCTTCGTCCGCTCCGGCCGCGTGTGGACCGGAGCGGGCATCAGCACCTGCCTGGACCTGGCGCTCGCCCTGGTGGCCGAGGACCACGGCGAGGAGTCGGCCCTGGCCGTGGCCCGGCAGCTGGTGATGTACCTCAGGCGGCAGGGCGGCCAGAGCCAGTTCAGCGTGCCGCTGAGCCGGCCCGCCGCCGCCCGCAGGGACATCGACGAGCTGCGCGTGTTCATCACCGAGCACCTCGACGACGATCTGTCGGCAGCCGCGCTGGCCGGGCGCATGTGCCTGAGCGAGCGCCACTTCGCCAGGGTCTTCCGCCAGGAGACCGGCACCAGCCCGGCCGCCTACGTGGAAGCCGCCCGGGTCGAAGCGGCCCGCCGACTGCTGGAGACCACCGACCTGCCGCTGGAGCAGATCGCGGCAACGGTCGGGATGGGTTCGGTGGAGACACTGCACCGCGCCTTCCGCAAGCAGATCAGCGCCACCCCGGCCTCCTACCGCCGCCGTTTCCGCACCACTTCCTGACTCTTTCCGCCACGCGGACCGCCGCATCATCCGCGGCCCCGCTGCCATGCCTGTTTCCCACCGGAAAGGAACCTTTCATCCATGAATGCCTCTGCGACCCTGCGCGATGTCATCGGTCTCGACAACACGCTGCCGCGCCTCGGCGAAACCACCCTGATCCTGATCGATTTCCAGAACACCTACCGCACCGGCGTCATGGCCCTCGACGGCGCCGAGCCCGCCCTTGCCGCCGGAGCCCGCCTGCTCGCCGCCGCCCGCGCGGCCGGCACACCGGTCGTCCACGTCATGGACGCCGGCTACGACATCAGCTCCGAGCTCGGCGCCATCAGCCCCGAAGTGGCGGCCGCCGACGGCGAACCGGTCGTGGTCAAGCAGGTCCCCAACGCCTTCCACAGCACGGATCTGGAGAAGACCCTGCGCGACCTGGGCGCCGGACCCGACCTTGTGCTGGCCGGGTTCATGACCCACATGTGCGTCACCTTCACCGCCCAGGGCGCCTTCAACCTGGGCTACCGGCCCACCGTCGTCGCCGAAGCGACGGCCACCCGCTCCCTGCCCGCACCCGACGGCAGCACCCTGCCCGCCGCCACCCTCCAGGCGGCGAGCCTGACCACCATCGCCGACCTCTTCGGCCCCGTGGCCCCCACGGTCGAACACCTCACCGGCTGACCGCCGGACGAGCGGGGGTGTACCCGGGTACGCCCCCGCTCGGGCTCAAGGGAGCGCTCTCAGCGGACCGGTGGGAGCGGATATCCTGCGGGCGGCCCAGTCATCCGCCGTCCGGCTGCGACCCGAGGAGTCATCCGTGCCCGAGCAGTCATCCGGTCGCCGCCCGACGCTGGAAGCCGTCGCGGCGCGGGCCGGGGTCTCCCGGGCCACGGTCTCCCGGGTCGTCAACGGCGGGGCCGGCGTGCGGCAGCCGGTGGTGGACAAGGTGCGCCGGGCCGTGGACGAGCTCGGCTACCTGCCCAACCCCGCCGCCCGTACGCTCGTCACCCGCCGCACCGGAGCCGTCGCGGTGATCATCCCCGAGCCGGAGGTCCGAATCTTCTCCGATCCGTTCTTCTCCCGGCAGCTCCGCGGCATCAGCAAGGAACTGACCGCCCACGACACCCAGTTGGTGCTGCTCCTGGTGGAGGGCCCGGGGGACTACGACCGGATCGCCCGCTACCTGGCCGGCGGGCACGTCGACGGCGCCCTCGCCTTCTCCCTGCACACCGACGACCCGCTGCCCCGGATCGCGCAGCGGATCGGCCTGCCGACGGTCTACGGCGGCCGCCCCGACGGCTCGGCCGCGGTGGCGTACGTCGATGCCGACAACCGGGGGGGCGCCCGCACGGCCGTACGCTTCCTCGCCGATCAGGGGCGCCGGAGCATCGCCCACATCACGGGTCCGGCCGACCAGACCTCGGCGGCCGACCGGCTGGCCGGCTACCGCGACGTGCTGCTCGACGGGGACCCCGCCCTGGTCGCGGACGGCGACTTCACGGTGGAGGGCGGCGCCCGGGCGATGGCCGTCCTGCTGGAGCGCCGGCCGGACCTGGACGCGGTGTTCGCCGCCAACGACCTGGCGGCGGTCGGCGCGCTGCGGGTGCTCCGCGAGCAGGGTCGGCGCGTCCCGGAAGACGTCGCGCTGATCGGCTTCGACGACATGCCGTCGATCGCGGAGTCCACCGACCCGCCGCTGACCACCGTGCACCAGGACATCGAGGGGATGGGCCGGCTGATGGCCCGGCTGCTGCTGCGCGGCCTGGACCGGGGCCCCTCGGAGGCCGTCCTGCCGTCCTCGGTGATCACCCCGACCAGACTGGTCCGGCGTACCTCCGCCTGAGCCGGCCGTACCCCGCCGCCTGAACTCTTCGGCTGTGTTCAGGACTTGGGGACAAACGCCGCCCCGAGGGCGCAATCCCGCACCGAACCGGGCCGGTGCTGTTCGAGGTATTGACGGGGACCCGCGTGACGGGCACGCTCCATCCCGTCCTTGAGAGCGCTCTCAGAAACAGATTCCTCGATCAGGGAGACCGCCATGCCCCTCGCCCGAGCCGCCCGGAGCACCACCGTCCGTCTGGTCGCCGTCGCGCTCGCCGGGACCCTGCTCGCCTCCTGCGACTCCGGTACGTCCACCGGTTCCGCCGGCTCCGGGAAGGCGGGCGAAATCACCCTCACCATCGACCTGTTCGGCTCGTTCGGCTACCAGGAGGCCGGGCTCTACGCCGAGTACGAGAAGCTCCACCCGGGCGTCACCATCAAGCAGACCGACACCGAGGACGAGCAGGACTACTGGAAGTCGCTGCAGACCCGGCTCGCGGGCGGCGGCGGCCTCGCCGACGTGCAGGGCATCGAGGTGGGCCGGATCGCCGCGGTCACCCAGCGGCAGGCGGACCGGTTCGAAGACTTGAACGCCTACGGGGCCGCGGCACTCAAGGGCGCCTTCGCCGACGCCAAATGGTCGGCCGCCACCACCAAGGACGGCAGGGTGCTGGGCCTCGGCACCGACGTCGGCCCCGAGGCCATGTGCTACCGCACCGACCTGTTCCGGGCCGCCGGCCTGCCCACCGACCGCGAGGTCCTCGCCCGGAAGTGGTCCACCTGGCAGGGCTACCTGGACCTCGGGCGCCAGTACAAGAAGAGCGCCCCCGCCAAGACCGCCTGGCTGGACAGCGTCGGCAGCCTCTACGCCGTGATGACCGGCCAGGCCGCCGAACGGTACTACGACACCTCCGGAAAGCTGGTGTACGAGGACAGCCCGGCCGTCCGGACCGCCTGGGACACCTCGGTCACGGCGGCCGCGGACGGTCTCAGCGCCGAACTCGACCAGTGGTCACCACCGTGGAACCAGGCCTTCGCCGCCGGATCCTTCGCCACCATCCCCTGCCCCGCCTGGATGCTCGGCTACATCAAGGGCCAGGCCGGCGACGCCGGCAAGGGCAAGTGGGACGTCGCCCGCCTGCCCAGCGGTGCCGGAAACTGGGGCGGCTCGTACCTCGCCGTCCCGCGCGCCGCCCGCCACAAGAAGGAGGCGTACGACCTCATCCGGTGGCTGACCGCCCCCGAGCAACAGGCCAAACTCTTCCGGAAGCAGGGCCAGTTCCCCTCGGCCGTCGCCGCGATCACCGAGGTGGCGGACGCCAAGGACCCCTACTTCTCGGACGCCCCCATCGGCCGGATCTTCGGCGACGCCGCCAAGGCCGCGCCCGTCCAGGTGCTCGGAGTCGACGACAAGACCATCGCCGACCAGATCGTCAACGCGCTGAGCGAGGTCGAACGCAAGGGCACCGCGCCGGACAAGGCCTGGGAGACGGCCCGCCGGGGCGTGAAGAACGCCACCGGCTGAGGAAGGGGCAACGCGCCATGACCTCCCCCTCCCCCCGCCGGCCCTGGCAGGCCGTCTCCCCGTACGCCTACCTGGCGCCCTTCTTCACCCTCTTCGCCGCCTTCGGACTGTTCCCGCTGCTCTACACGGCCTTCGTCTCCCTCTACCGCGTCGAACTCCAGACACCCGGAACCATGGAATGGCGCGGCCTCGGCAACTACACCGCAGTCTTCGCCGACCCCTTCTTCTGGACCGCGCTGCGCAACACCTTCACCATCGGAGTCCTCTCCACCGTCCCGCAGCTGGCGATGGCCCTGGCGCTGGCGCACTTCCTCAACTACCGGCTGCGCGCCCGCACCTTCTTCCGTACCGCCATGCTGCTGCCGTACGCCACCTCGGTGGCCGCCGCGACCCTGGTCTTCGCCCAGCTCTTCGGCCGCGACTTCGGCCTGGTCAACTACCTGTTGGGGCTGGCCGGCATCGGGCCGGTGGACTGGCAGACCGGCACCGCCGCCTCGCAGATCGCCGTGTCCTCGATCGTCGTCTGGCGCTGGACCGGTTACAACGCACTGATCTACCTGGCGGGCATGCAGACCATCCCGGCGGAGCTGTACGAGGCCGCGGAGGTCGACGGGGCGTCCCGGTGGCGGCAGTTCGTCCACGTCACCCTGCCGGGGCTGCGCCCCACGATCGTCTTCACCACCGTGGTGTCCACCATCGGGGCCACCCAGCTCTTCGGCGAACCGCTGCTGTTCGAGGGCTCCGTCTCCGGAGGCATCTCGCACCAGTACCAGACGCTCGGCCTGTACCTGTACGAGCAGGGCTGGGGCTTCTTCCACCTGGGCCGGGCCGCCGCCATCGCCTGGGTGATGTTCCTGCTGATCGCGCTCCTGGTGGGCGCCAACGCCCTTCTGACGTCCCGCCGTTCACCCAAGGAGTCCGTACGATGACGGCACGCGCCCTGCGGCCCGGCCGGCTCGCCTACGCCGTCCTGATCCTCGCCGTCCTGGTCTCGGCCTTCCCGCTCTACTGGACGGTCGTCGCCGCCAGCCGCTCCAACGCGGACCTCGCCCGGGTGCCGCCCTCACTGGTGCCCGGACCGAACCTGCTGCACAACCTCCGGCAGGTCCTGGAGGAAGCCGACATCGGCAAGGCGCTGGTGAACTCCCTGATCGTGTCCGGATCGATCACCGTCGGCACCGTGCTGTGCTCCACCCTCGCCGGATTCGCCTTCGCCAAACTGCGCTTCCGGGGCCGCGGGCTGCTGCTCTCCGTCACCGTCGCCACCATGATGATCCCCCCGCAGCTCGGCGTGATCCCGCTCTTCATGCTGATCGCGCAGCTGCACTGGGTGAACCAGCTTCAGGCCGTGGTGCTGCCCGGACTCGTCTCGGCCTTCGGGGTCTTCTTCATGCGGCAGTTCCTGGCCCAGTCGCTGCCCGACGAACTGATCGAAGCCGCCCGCATCGACGGGGCCTCCACCCGGCGGATCTTCTGGTCGATCGTCGTGCCCGTCGCCCGGCCCGCGATGGCCGTCCTCGGCCTGCTCACCTTCATGACCGCGTGGAACGACTTCTTCTGGCCGGTCGTCGCGCTCTCCTCGCAGGAGCCGACCGTACAGGTGGCGCTGCGCCAGCTCGGCGGCGGCTACGTCCACGACCAGTCCGTGATCATGGCCGGCACCCTGCTCGGCACGCTGCCCGTGCTGCTCGTCTTCGGGCTGCTGGGCCGGCAGATCGTCGGCGGCATCATGCAGGGCGCCGTCAAGGGCTGACCCCGTCTAGGGGTGACCCCCGTCAAGGCTGACCCGGTCGGGGGCCGACCGCCGACCCCTGCCGGGCACCCCCGCCCCCCACCATCCCCTGGAGCTGCTTCCGATGACCACCACCCACCTGCGGTTCCCGACCGGGTTCCGCTGGGGCACGGCCACCGCCGCCTACCAGATCGAAGGCGCCGCCGCGGAGGACGGCCGCACCCCGTCGATCTGGGACACCTTCAGCAGGATCCCGGGCACGGTCCGCAACGGAGACACCGGCGACATCGCGGCCGACCACTACCACCGCATGCACGAGGACGTCGCCCTGCTCAGAACCCTCGGCGTGACCGACTACCGCTTCTCCGTCGCCTGGCCCCGCGTCCAGCCGACCGGCCGCGGGCCGGCCCTCCAGAAGGGCCTCGACTTCTACCGGCGGCTCACCGACGCGCTGCGCGACGCCGGGATCCGGCCCGTAGCCACCCTCTACCACTGGGACCTGCCCCAGGAACTGGAGAACTCCGGCGGCTGGCCCATCCGTGCGACGGCCGACCGCTTCGCGGAGTTCGCCTCCCTCACGGCCGAGGCGCTCGGCGACCGCGTGGCCACCTGGACCACCCTCAACGAACCCTGGTGCACGGCCTTCCTGGGGTACGCAGCCGGAATCCACGCCCCCGGCCGGACCAGTCCCGCGAACGCCCTGCGGGCCGCACACCACCTCAACCTCGCCCACGGACGGGCCGTCCAGGCCCTGCGCGCCGCGCTGCCGGGGGAGAGCGAGATCTCCCTGACCCTCAACCTGCACACCCTCCGCCCGCTGACCGGCTCCGCCGCCGACCGGGAGGCCCTCCGCCGGATCGACGCGCTCGGCAACCGGCTCTTCCTCGACCCCGTCTTCCACGCCCGGCTGCCGGAGGACCTGGTCCGCGACACCGCCGCGGTCACCGACTGGTCCTTCGTCGAGGACGGCGACCTGGCGGCCGCCGCCGCCCCCATCGACTCGCTCGGCGTCAACTACTACGCCCCCACCACCGTCGCCGCCGGCCGGTCCGAGACCCCCTCCCCGTGGCCCACCGCGGAAAACCACGTCCGGTTCCCCCGGCCCCCCGGCCCCCGGACCGCCATGGACTGGCCCGTGGACGCCGAGGGGCTGTACGAGCTGCTGACCCGGCTGCGCACGGAACTCCCGGGCGTGCCGCTGATGGTCACCGAGAACGGGGCGGCGTACGAGGACTACGCCGACCCCGAGGGCCGGGTCCACGACCCCGAGCGGGTGGCGTACCTGCACGGCCACCTCGCGGCGGTCCACCGGGCCATCGCGGACGGGGGCGACGTCCGCGGCTACTTCCTCTGGTCGCTGCTGGACAACTTCGAGTGGTCCTACGGCTACAGCAAGCGGTTCGGCATCGTCCACGTCGACTTCGCGACCCAGCGGCGGACCTTGAAGGACAGCGCCCACTGGTACGCCCGCGTCGTCGCCGAAAGCTCCCTGCCCGCCTGACGGGCCGGCCCAGTCCGCCCCGTCCGGTCCCGCCCCCCAAAAAAAGAAGATCAGCCCCTGAGAGAGGACTCCCATGAGAGACACACCCGCTGCACGCGGGATCCTGCGGCGAGCGGCCCTCGCCGTGGCCGCGCTGCTCGTCCCGGCGGCCGCCGTGCTGGTCTCGTTACCGGCGAACGCCTCCATACCCGCGGACCCACCCGGATGGACCGCGGTGTTCCGCGACGACTTCACCGGCCCGGCCGGCACGGGCGTCAACACCGCCGACTGGCAGTACACCACCGGCACCGGCTATCCCGGCGGCCCGGCCAACTTCGGGACGGGCGAGATCGAGACCATGACCGCCAGCACCGCCAACGTCGCACTGGACGGCAGCGGCAACCTGCGCATCACCCCGCTGCGCGACGCCGCCGGCCAGTGGACCTCGGGCCGCATCGAGACCCGGCGCTCGGACTTCCAGCCCCCGGCGGGCGGCAAGCTGCGCGTCGAGGCGCGGATCCAGATGCCCGATGTCACCGGCCCGGCGGCGAAGGGATACTGGCCCGCCTTCTGGATGCTCGGCGCCCCCTACCGGGGCAACTGGTGGAACTGGCCGGGCATCGGCGAGCTGGACATCCTGGAGAACGTCCAGGGCATCAACCAGGTCTGGGCCACCATGCACTGCGGCACCAGCCCCGGCGGCCCGTGCCAGGAGAAGTCGGGCATCGGCGGGCAGCGGGTCTGCGCCCCGGTGTCCTGCCAGGCGGGATTCCACACCTACGCCGTCGAGTGGGACAAGAGCCTCAGCCCGCAGGAGATGCGCTTCTACCTCGACGGCGTGCCCTACCACACCGTCCGGGAGAACCAGGTCGACGCGGCGACCTGGACCGATGCCACCAACCACGGGTACTTCCTCATCCTGAACGTGGCCATGGGCGGCGAGTTCCCCGCCGCGTTCGGCGGCGGCCCGGACGCCGGGACCCAGCCCGGCAAGCCGATGGTCGTCGACTACGTCGGGGTCTGGCAGAGCGGCCCCGGCACCACGCCTCCGCCCACCAGCCCGCCGCCCACCACCCCGCCGCCCACCACCCCGCCCCCGTCCGGCAACCGCGACGCCTACGCCGCCATCCAGGCCGAGTCGTACGACGGCCAGGCGGGCCTGACCACCCAGGCCACCACCGACACGGGCGGCGGCCGGAACGTGGCCGGCGCGGCCAACGGCGACTGGGCGCTGTTCAAGGGCGTGAACTTCGGCTCCACCGCGGCGACCCAGTTCCACGCCCGGGTCGCGAGCGGCGCGGCCGGCGGAGTCAGCGGACTGGTCGAGGTCCGCCTCGACAGCCGCAGCAACCCCCCGATCGGCAGCTTCTCGGTCGCCGGCACCGGCGGCTGGCAGAGCTGGCGGACCGTCCCGGCGAACATCTCCGCCGTCACCGGCACCCACGACGTGTACCTGACCTTCACCAGCGGTCAGCCCGCCGACTTCGTGAACGTCAACTGGTTCGACTTCGGGCACTGAACCGGGCCGGGGGGCCGGTGCTCCGCGCGCCGGCCCCCCGGTCACCCTCCCCCCACCGGAAAGGCAGCCATGACGCCATCCGCCCACCGGCCACCCGCCCGCACCACATCCGCCCACCCGTCCCGCCCCCGGCGGCTTCCGGCCCCGCTCGCCCTTCTCGCCGCGCTCACCGCCCTCCTCTCCCTCGCCCTCCTCTTCCTCGGCACCTCCGCCGCCACCCCCGCCCGGGCCGTCGCAGCCGGCAGCTTCCCCATCACCTTCCGGAACGACACCCGGGGCGCGTACGCCGACTCCCAGATCCACGTGACCGTCCTCGGCCAGGTCACGCCGGGCCAGTGGTCGTACATGAAGCCCGACGGCACCATGACCCGCATCAACCACCTCGACGCCCAGGCACCCGGCCACCTCACCAAGAACGGCGTCGACTACCCCAACATGTCCTTCACGGTGGCGCAGGCCGGCGGCACCGTCCCCTCACCGCCCTCCATCCGCGGCGGCCGGATCTACCTCTCCCTCGGCTCGCCCCTCTACATCCCCGTCTCGACCGACGACCAGGGCTGGGGCGGCCCCGACCCGCGCAACCCGGCCGACCCCAACACCGATGTGCACTACGACTGGTACGAGTACACCTACGTCCACGGGCAGGTCGCCTTCGGCGGCAACACCACCCAGGTCGACCAGTTCGCCTTCCCGATGACCACACGCCTTCAGCAGGCCTCCAGCGGCTACGACGACACCCAGGGCATCACCCTCGGCCGCGCCGAGGTCATGTCCCGGTACGCGGCCGCCGTCGGGACCGCCTTCCGGCCGCTGCAGAACCGGTACCGGATCACGGCACCCCGCTCGGCGAACGCCTTCCTCGAAGGCGGCGCCCACGCCGGGTACCTCCAGTCGTCCATCGACCGGGCCTGGTCGCACTACACCGCCCACCCGTTCGCCCTCACCCGCCTCGGCGAGACCTTCACGGGCCGGGTGACCGGAGGCGTCCTCACCTTCACCAAGAACGGCGCGGGCCCCTTCGTGCTGCGCAAGCCGACCTCCCCGGACGTGGTGGCCTGCGCGGGCGCCCTCGCCTCCGGCAACGACATCGAGAAGCAGCTGGGCGCCGAGTTCTGCGCCGCCTTCAACCGCGGCGTGGCCCTGAACACCGCCGCCTGGTACACCCCGGCCGCCTACTATCCGGCCGGCAGCCCCAAGAACGACTACGCCGCCTTCTTCCACACCGTCGGACTGCACCAGCGCGCCTACGGCTTCCCGTACGACGACGTCAACGACCAGTCGTCCGTCCAGATCCTCGGCAACGCCAACCCGCCTACCGCGCTGACGCTCGGGATCGGCTGGTAGCGGCGCCGTCGTCGCTGCCGGCCGGGCCGGCAGCGATGCGGAAGCGCAGCCTGCAGATGACCGCGTCGGTGTCCCGGCGCACGGCGTGGGCGACGACCGCGCCGCGCCGGTTCTGCAGCAGCCGCTGCCACAGGCGGGCGGGTTCGGTCTCCGGGATCAGTACGGTGACCTGCGCGCCGGGGTGGGACGCGGCCAGCACCCGTACGTACCGCGAGACCGGCCGCCCCACCGCCCGCCGCTCCGAGGGGATGTCGACCAGCTCCACGCCGGGGTTCCACAACTCCCCGTCCCGGCGCAGGGCCTCCGCTGCCAGGCGGTCCTCCGGGGCGGGGTGGGTGACGGTGACGGCGTGGACCTCGTCGCCCAGCGAGCGGGCGGCCGTCAGGGCCCGGCAGGTCAGCTTGGAGAGCCCGGAGACGGGGACGCCGACCAGCGAGCGGGACCGGTGCGGCGACTGCGGCACACGACCCAGTTCGAGCCGGTCGCCGATCTGTGCGTAGGCGCGGTGGACCTGGCCGAAGGCCAGGACGAGCAGCGGCAGGGCGAGGACGATCAGCCAGGCGCCGTCGGTGAACTTGGTGGCGGTGACCACGACCGCCGAGACACCGGTCAGCAGCGCGCCGAAACCGTTGAGGGCGGCCTTGGCCCGCCAGCCGCGCGGCCGCTCGCCGTACCGGTGCCGGACCATGCCGACCTGGCAGATGGTGAAGCCGACGAAGACACCGATGGCGAACAGCGGGACCAGGGTGTTGGTGTCACCGCCGGAGAACACCAGCAGCACCGCGAACACGGCCGCCAGCCACACCACACCGTGCCGGTGCACCTGCCGGTCGGCCTTGAGGGCGAAGAAGTGCGGCAGGTGGTTGTCCCGGGCCAGCAGGCTCATCGGCACCGGCAGCCCGCCGAACGAGGTGTTCGCGGCCAGCGCCAGCAGCACCACGGTGGCGAACTGCACGACGTAGAAAGCCGCGTTGTGGCCGAAGGACGCGTCCGCGAGCTGGGCGAGCACGGTCACCCCCTCCACCGGCCGGAGGTGGAAGCGGCCGATCAGCACCGACAGCCCGATGAGCATCACGCCGAGCAGCGCGCCGAGCGCCACCTCGGTGCGCTGGGCGCGGCGGGCGGCGGGAGCCCGGAAGGACGGCACGGCGTTGGCGACGGCCTCGACGCCGGTCAGCGCCGAGCAGCCGGCGGCGAAGGCCTTGAGCAGCAGGAGCGCGCCGACCGCGGTGGCGCCCTCACCCAGCGCGGAGGCGTGCCCGGCGGCGGAAGCGGTGCTGACCGGCCCGTCGCGGAACAGGCCGACCGTGATCACGGCGAGGATCGAGCCGACGAACACGGCGGTGGGCAGCAGGAAGGCCTTGGCGGAGTCGACGATCCCGCGCAGGTGGCAGCTGTCCGCCGAGGACACCCCCGGCGGCGGCCTCACCATGGTCCTCACCCAACCCGGCGAAGCAGCCGGGGTGGCCGACCGCCGGCCTTCGACAAGCAGGTCTACGAGCACCGCAACGTGGTGGAACGGTGCTTCAACCATCTCGAGCAGTGGCGCGCCATCGCGACCGGGTACGACAAGACCGCCCAGTCCTACCAAGCAGCCATCACCCTCGCATCGCTCCTGATGTGGGCGTGACACTTTGACAACTCCTAGGGGGTTCCTCTCCCGGTATGGACCTCGGCTCCGGCGTTGTCAGTGCCGCCCGTTACTGTGCGGAGCAACTGATCTTGCGGGGAAGCGGAGGGGCCGTGCAGCGCTGGGAGCACGTCGGAGAGGGTTCGGCGAAGTTCTGGGAGGGGGAGGCCGAGGGGACCTCGGTGACCCTGCGGTACGGCCGGGTGGGCACGGCCGGGCAGACCCGGGTCAAGGAGTTCGACACGGTCGAACTGGCCGCGGCCTACCTGGAGAAGGCCGTGGTGGAGCGGGAGAAGAAGGGCTACACGCGCACGGACGCCGCCGCAGCGGGCCCGGCCGCCGAGGCTGTCGCCGAGGCCGCCGCCGCGGCGGCAGGACCCGCCGCCCCGGCCGGGAACCCCGCCCCCGCCGTACTGCGTGACGAGGACGCCCTGGTCCTCCCGGCGGCCTGGAAGCGGAACCTGCTGCCCCGCCGTGGTGGCACCCCCCGCACAGTGACCCCCGTGCCCGCCGCCGCCCGCCGGACCGGGGAATGGCTCGCCGCCGACGCGGACTTCCTCGAGCAGACGCTCGCCGCCGAGGGGAGCGCCCCGGAGCTCGTCGCCGCCGCCCGCGCCCACCTCGACGGCAGCAGCCCGAGCCCGCTCGGCGCCGCGGTCCTCGCCGCCGTCGTCCGGACCCAGGACGAAGACGACAGCCATTCCGTGTACGCCGACGCCTGGACCCAGGAGTTCGGCCTGGTCTTCGCCGCCCGCGCCACCGTGGAGCTCGGCGAGGTGGTCGTCGAGCACGTCGACCGCGGCGGCCGGGCCGGGTCCCGGATCAGCCGGCGCACGGAGGATCACCAGGCCTGGCGCACGGTGCAGAACCCGGCGGCCGCGCGCATGCGCGTCCTGCTCGCGGCGGCCGACGCGGACCTCTACGGGCGGGCCGTGGCCGCGCTGGCCGACCACCGGGACACCCCGCGCCGGCGCGTCACGGTGTCCTTCCTCGTCCCCACCGAGCAGGAGTGGGTGGACGAGTGCTGCGCCGACCCCGCCACCCGCGACCATCCGGTCACCGAGGTACGCGCGATGCTCGTGTGCTCGCTCGGCACGGCCGGGCAGGTGGCCCTGCTGAACTCCGGCGGGCACGGCTACCACCTGGGCTGGCACGGCTGGAGCGCCGCCATCACCGCCACCGCCGCCGAGGGCGTCGGAGCTGCGCTGGCCCCGCTCCTGGACGCCGAGATGAAGACGGCGTACCACGACGCGGACACCACCAGGTCGCTGTCCGAGGCCCTGGCCGAACTGCCGGGCGACGAGGCCTTCGGCTTCCTGCTCGACCGGCTGGAGCACCGGACGGCACGCGGCGCCCTGATGAACGCCACCCGCACCTTCCCGGTACGCGCCCTGCGGATGATCGCCGACACCGCCCTCCGCGGCGAGACGAAGGCCGCGGCCGCCCTGCGGCTGCTGGAGACCCATGTCGCCGCCCACCGCGAACTGGCCCTGGCCGTCCTGCCGGAGCTGCCCGCGCCCGCCGCCGAGCTGGTCGAACGGCTGGCCCGGAAGGACAGCCGGCTCCCGGAGGCTCCGGCCGAGACCCTGCCGGCGCTGCTCACCAGCCCGCCCTGGACGCGCCGGCGCAAGGCGGTCAAGCCCCGCGTGGTGGCCGGGCTGACCGCCCCGGCCGGGGTCCGCGTCAGCTGGCAGCCCGGCGAGCGGGAGGAGTGGGCGGCCGCCGAGTCCGCCGTCACCGGCTGGACCCTGTACGGGGAGCTCGAGGAGGCCCTGGAGGAGCATCGCCGGGGCACCCTCAACGAATGGCAGAGCCTGACCCTGTTCACCAAGGGGCCCGTCGAAGCCGTCCGGCCGCTGCTCGCCGAATGGCACGGCCCGTCCTGGTCGTACGACGGCCCGGAGACCTTTCAGCCCGTGATAGCCGCCCACGGCGCGGCCGCCCTGCGCATGGCCACGTCGATGGCCTGCGGGCATCCGGCCACGCTGGGGCCGCTGTTGCTGCCCTTCCTGGAGCTCGGCGTCGCCCGTCGCCTGGCGGACTGGCTGGTCCGGCTCAAGACCGCCGGCCGCACCGCCCGCGCCTACTTCGTCCGACACGGCGCGGACGCCGCCCGCCTGCTGGTCCCCGACGCCCTCGGCACCATCGCCTCGATGCGCACCGCCGCCGAGACCGCGCTCAAGGTGATCGCCGCCGCCCACGGCCCCGAGCCGGTCCTGGCGGCCGCCGCCGAGTACGGGCCGGAGGCCGCCGAGGTGGTGGAACTCCTGCTCTCCGCAGACCCGTTCGAGGCGGCGCTGCCGGCCCGGCTGCCCGTGGTCGGCGGCTGGGTGGAGCCCCACGGGCTGCCGCAGCTGAAGCTGACCACCGGCCAGGCCCTGCCGGCGGAGGCGACCCGGCACCTGCTGATGATGATGGCCCTGTCCAAGCCCGACACCCCCTACCCGGGGATCGGCGAGGTCCAGCCGCTGTTCGAGGCCGAATCCCTCGCGGAGTTCGCCTGGGCCCTGTTCGAGGAGTGGCGGCTCGTCGGCATGCCCGCCAAGGAGGCCTGGATCCTGCACGCCCTCGGGTACCTGGGCGATGACGAGACCGTCCGCCGCCTCACCCCGCTCATCCGCCGCTGGCCGGGCGCCGGCGCCCACCAGCGGGCCGTGGACGGCCTCGACGTACTGGCCGCCATCGGCACCGACACCGCCCTGCTCAGCCTGCACGGCATCGCCCAGCGGGTGAAGTTCAAGGCCCTCAAGGCCCGCGCCGTGCAGAAGATCGACGAGGTGGCGGCGGTGCTCGGCCTGACCGGCGAGCAGCTGTCGGACCGGCTGGTGCCCGACTTCGGCCTGGACGCGGAGGGCACCACGGTGGTCGACTACGGCCCCCGTCGCTTCACCGTCGGCTTCGACGAGCAGCTCAAGCCGTACGTGCTGGACGAGACGGGCAAGCGCCTGAAGGACCTGCCCAAGCCCGGAGTCAAGGACGACGCGGAGCAGGCACCCGCCGAGCGGAAGCGGTTCGCCGCACTGAAGAAGGACGTCCGGACGATCGCCTCCGACCAGGTGCGCCGCCTGGAGGACGCCATGGTCGCCCAGCGCACCTGGACGGGCGCCGAGTTCCGCAGGCTGTTCGTCGAGCACCCCCTGGTGTGGCACCTCGCCCGGCGCCTGGTGTGGCTGGCGGAGGCCGAGGGCACGGTCACCGCGTTCCGGGTGGCGGAGGACCGTACCTACGCGGACGTCGAGGACGAGACGGTCACCCTCGCCGACGACGCCGTCGTCCGGCTGGCACACCCGCTGCACCTGGGAGCCGAGGCCCTGCCCGCCTGGTCGGAACTGTTCGCCGACTACGAGATCCTGCAGCCGTTCCGCCAGCTGGGGCGCCCGGTGCACGTACCGACCGAGGAGGAGGCGGCCGGGTACCGGCTGACCCGCTTCGAGGGGTTCACCGTGCCCGTCGGGCGGCTGCTGGGCCTGACCAAGCGCGGCTGGGAGCGCGGCGTGCCGCAGGACGCGGGCGTCGAGCGGTGGATCTCGCGTCGGCTGGGGCCGAAGGTCTACCTGGTGATCGCCCTGGACATGGGCATCGCGGTCGGCATGGTCAACGAGTTCCCCGACCAGAAGCTGGAGACGGTCTGGCTGGACACCCACCCCACCGACCACTGGCAGCACCGCGGCGAATACACCCTGAAGTTCGCCGACATCGACCCGGTCCTGGCCTCCGAGGTGCTCGCCGACCTCACGGAGCTGACGGCATGACGCACTCCGCGACCGGCGCCGCGACCGGCGTCGCGACCGGCGTCGCGACCGGCGCCGCGACCGGCGCCGCGACCGGCGTCGCGACCGGCGTCGCGACCGGCGCCACGACCGGCCCCGCGACCGGCACTGCGAGCGGCGCTGAGACCGGCATCGCGACCGAGCCGGAGCTGCAGCGCCCGCCGGCCGAGGTCCGGTACGCCGAAGAGCTGGCCGCACTGCGCGCCGCCGACCGCGACCCCCGGCCGCCCGGCTGGGCGCTCAGCCTGCGCGCCGCCCGCCGGTTCATCGCAGGCGACCCGGAAACCGGCATCGGCCGCAAGTTCGTCGGCGACACCGCCCTGGTGGAGCGGGCCCTCGTCACCCTCGCCACCAACCGCGGCCTGATGCTCGTCGGAGAACCCGGCACCGCCAAGTCGCTGCTGTCCGAACTGATCGCGGCCGCCGTCAGCGGCGATTCCACCCTGGTGGTGCAGGGCGGCGCGGCCACCACCGAGGACCAGATCAAATACTCCTGGAACTACGCCCTCCTGGTCTCCGAAGGCCCCTCCGCGCGCTCGCTGGTGCCCGCCCCCATGCTGCGCGGCATGCGGGAGGGCCTGCTGGTCCGCTTCGAGGAGATCACCCGCTGCCCGCTGGAGGTACAGGACTCGCTGCTGTCCCTGCTCTCCGAACGGGTGGTGGCCATCCCCGAGCTGCCGGGCGCGGACGGCATGGCCTTCGCCCGTCAGGGGTTCAACGTCATCGCCACCGCCAACACCCGCGACCGCGGGGTCAACGAGATGAGCGCCGCGCTCAAACGCCGCTTCACCTTCGAGACCGTCTTCCCCATCGCCGACCTCGACACCGAACTGGCGCTGGTGGAGACCGAGGCCACGGCGCTGCTGGAACGCTCGGGCGTACCCCTGGCACCCGACCGGGACGTACTGGAGGTGCTCGTCACCACCTTCCGCGAACTGCGCTCCGGAGTCGCCCACGACGGCACCGGCACGGACCGGCTCTCGGCCGTGATGAGCACCGCGGAAGCCGTCTCCGTCGCCCACGCGGTGGGCGTGCGCGGCTGGTTCCTGCGCGGGGAGGCGGGCAGCGCCGCCGACGTGGTGACCTGCCTGGCCGGCACCGCCGCCAAGGACAGCCCCGAGGACCTGGCCCGGCTGCACCGCTACCTGGAGCAGCGGGTGGCCCAGCGCCGCGGCGCCGGGTGGCGGGCGCTGCACGAGGCCCGCCACCTGCTGGCGGACTGATGCCGGCCACCTTCCTGGGCGTACGCCACCACTCGCCCGCCTGCGCCCGGCTGGTCTCCCGTACGATCGCGGAACTGCGGCCCGCGCACGTGCTGATCGAGGGCCCCGCGGACCTCGGCGGCCGCCTGGACGAGCTGCTGCTGGGCCACGACCTGCCCATCGCCGTGTTCAGCCACTACCGGGACCCGGTGCGCTCCGCCACCTCTTGGACGCCGCTGTGCGACTACTCGCCGGAGTGGATCGCGCTCACCGAAGGCCGGGCGGCCGGCGCGCAGGTGCACTTCATCGACCTGCCCGCCTGGCACCCGGCGTTCGCCGAGCGCACCAACCGGTACGCGGACGCAGAAGCCCGGTACGAAGAGACCACCGCGCGGCTGTGCGCGCGGTTCGGCGTGGACTGCGTCGACGCGCTCTGGGACCGCATGGTCGAGTCCGGCGGGCCGGACACCGGAGCCGGACCGGATCTCGCCGAACGGCTGGCCGTGTACTTCGACCTCGTCCGCGGGGACGCGGAGGCCGATGCGGGCGACCGGGCCCGCGAGGCCTACATGGCCCGCTGGGTCCGGGCGGCCGTGGCCGACGCGGGGGAGCGCAACGTCCTGGTGGTCACCGGCGGCTTCCACCGCCCCGCCCTGCTCGCCCTGACCGCCGACGGCACACCGCACGCGGGGGAGGGCGGGAAAGGCGGGGAAGGTGGGGAGGGCGGCTGGCCGGAGGTCCCGCAGCCGCCGGCCGGGGCACTGGCCGGCAGCTACCTCGTCCCGTACTCCTTCCGCCAGTTGGACGCCTTCGCCGGTTACCAGTCCGGCATGCCCTCGCCCGGCTACCACCAGCGGCTGTGGGAGGAAGGGCCGCAGGCGGCCGGCGAGGCCCTGGTCCGCGACATCACCCGGCGGCTGCGGGCCCGCGGCCGGCCGGTGTCCACCCCCGCCCTGATCGCCGCACGGACCGGCGCCCAGGCCCTGGCGGCCCTGCGGGGCCATCCGCAGCCGACCCGGCTGGACCTGCTGGACGGCCTGGCGGGCGCCCTCGTCGACGAGGCCCTGGACGAGCCGCTGCCGTGGACCCGGCGCGGCCAGCTCCGCCCCGGCTCCCACCCCGTCGTCGTGGAGATGGTCGCGGCGGGCTGCGGCGACCGGGTGGGCCGGCTGCACCCGGACACCCCGGTGCCGCCGCTCGTCCACGACGTCGGGACCCGTCTCGCCGCCCTCGGCCTGGACGGCACCGGCCCGGTGACGCTGCGTCTGACCGACGCGGCCGACCTGGAGCGCAGCCGGCTCCTGCACCGGCTCCGCATCCTCGGCATCCCCGGCCACCACCGGGCGGCCGGCCCGGAACACGGGGCCGACCCGGTGCTCACCGAACGCTGGGAGCTACGCCCGGACCCCGGCCGGGAAGCCGCCCTGATCGAGGCGGGCAGCTTCGGCGCGAGCCTGGAGGACGCGGCGGCCGCCGCCCTCGGCGAGCGGACGCGGGCGGCCGGCGGGGAGCCGGCCGCCCTGTCCGCCGTCCTCTTCGACGCCGTGGTGTGCGGAGCCACGGCCCTGTCCGGGCCGCTGCTGACCGCACTCGCGGCCGACGTGGAACGCGCCGGCGAACTCGGCCCGCTCGGCGAAGCCCTGCACACCGCCCTGGGGCTGTGGCGGCACGACCGGATCTACGGCGTGGCCCGCGACCCCCTGCTGGCCGCCTTCATCGACGCCGCCGTCGGCCGGGTGCTGTGGCTCGCGGAAGGGGTGCACGGCACCTCCGGCGCGGAACCGGCACGGCTGCGCGCGCTGGCCGCCGTACGGGACGCCCTGCTGCACGCCGGACACCTGCTGTCGCTGTCCCGGCAGGCGGCCGTGGAGGTGGCGCGGCGGATCAGCGCCGATCCGGCGGCCCCCGCCGACCTGCGCGGCGCCGGGTTCGGCCTGTGCCGGTCCCTCGGAGCGGACACCGACGACACCGGCGAGGCGGGCGAGGCGGGCGACGCGGGCACGGCGGCCGCGGCCGCCCGGGCGGCAGCCGATCCCGCGGCCCTCGGCGACTGGCTCGCCGGACTGTTCGTCCTGGCCCGGGAGGAACTGACCGGCCCCGGCGGGCAGGCCGGCAGCGGCGCACTGATCGAAGTACTCGACCGGCTGGTCACCGCCATGCCCGAAACGGACTTCCTCGGCGGACTGCCCGCGCTGCGCCAGGCGTTCGCCTACTTCCCGCCCCGCGAGCGCGAGCAGATCGCCCGGGAACTCATCGAGCGGCGCGGCCTGCGGGGATCCGCCCGGTCGCTGCTGCGCACCACCGCCGACCCGCTGCTGCTGGCCCGGGCCCGCCACCTGGAGGACACCGTGGGGACGTTGCTGGACCGGTACGGCCTGGAGGCGGCGCGATGACCGAGGCACCCGAGGCCGGCCTGGAACGGTGGCGGCTGATCCTGGGCCGCCCCGCCGAACACTGCACCGGCCCGCTCGGCGAGCGGGCCGCCGCCCGGGACGCGGCACTGGAGTGGCTGTACGGGCGGGACCCGGAACAGGCCGCGCGCGGCATCCGCCCCGACCGGGACCGGGACCGGACCGGCGGCGACGGGGCCTCCGCGGTCACCGCCGTGGACTGGCTCGACGACATCCACCGGCTGTTCCCGCGCGAGACCATCGAACGGCTGGAGCGGGACGCCGTCGAACGGTACGAGATCCACGAGATCGTCACCGACCCGGCGGTACTGGAGCGGGTCGAGCCCAACCCGACCCTGCTGCGCGCCGTGCTGCGCACCAAGCACCTGATGAACCCCGAGGTGCTGCGGCTGGCCCGGCGCCTGGTGGAAGCGGTCGTCCGGCAACTCCTGGACCGGCTGGCCCCGGAGATCCGGCAGACCTTCACCGGAACCCGCTCCCGCCGCCCGAGCCGCCACGCGCAGGCCCGGAACTTCGACTTCCACGCCACCGTGCGGGCCAACCTGGCCCACTACCAGCCGGCCGAACGGCGGCTGCTGATCGAACACCCCCGCTTCCACTCCCGGACCCGGCCGCACCTGGAGCAGTGGCAGCTGATCCTGCTCGTCGACCAGTCCGGCTCCATGGCCGGCTCGGTCATCCACTCGGCGGTCACCGCGGCCGCCCTCTGGGGCCTGCCCGGCCTGAAGACCCATCTGGTCGCCTTCGACACCAGCGTGGTGGACCTCACCGGCGAGGTGGAGGACCCGGTGGAGGTCCTGATGCGCGTCCAGCTGGGCGGCGGCACCGACATCGCCCGCGCCGTGGACTACGCGGCAGGCCTGGTCGACAGCCCACGGCGCGCCATCGTCGCCCTGGTCACCGACTTCTTCGAGGGCGGGGATCCCTACCGGCTGGTCCGGACCGTACGGGGCCTGGTGGAGCAGGGCACCACGGTGCTGGGGCTGGCCGCCCTCGACGAGGACGCGGTTCCCGCGTACGACCGGCAGCTCGCCCTGCAACTGGCCGACGCGGGGGCCCACGTGGGCGCCATGACCCCGGGCCGGCTGGCCGCGTTCGTCGCCGAAAGGCTGGGCCGGTGAACCGTACGGATCTGCTCGCACTGGACCCCGTCACCCTGGCCGCCCTCGCCAACCGCGGCCTGGTCAAACGGGCCGCCAAGGAACTCGACGCCGGGACCGGAGCGGTCCCGTCCCTCTCCGCGGACACCACCCTGACCGGCCGGTTCCCCGACGGCACCGAAACCGTCCTCCCCCCGAACACCGGCCTGGACGGCGGCCGCTGCACCTGCGCGGCGGCCGGAATCTGCCGCCACCTGGTGGGCCTGGTCCTCTCCTACCAGCGCAGCGCAACGCCTCCCGCGGAAGCAGCCGTCACCCCCGCCGAACCGGCCGGGGCCACCTCTCCCGCCGGGACGGACAGTTCCACGGGTACGTCGCCCGGTGCCGCCGGAGGGACAGCCGGTGACCCCGGTCCTGCGGGCGAGGCCGCGGGCCGGAGGGCCGGCACGGGCGGTCCCGCGGGGACGGCGTCCGGCGACGCCGGCGGGGCGGCCGGAACGGGTGGGCCTGCCGGGGCCGGCGGGCCGGACTCCGGTGCTGCCGCGGCACCGCCGTGGTCTCCCGCCGAGGTGGACGAAGAGGCGCTGACCACGGCCCTCGGCGCCCGTGCGGTGGCCGCCGCGCGGCGTGCACTGCGCGCGGGCTACACCGCGCGCCTGCACCACCCGACCGCCGCCGAGCCCGTAGCCCGCGCCGAACTGGCCACCTGCACCGTGCGGTTCCCCGTCCCCGGTGCGCTCGGCTACGCCCTCACCGACACCGCCGAGGACCGCCGCGCCGAGGCCGTCGCGCTCGCCGTCTGGGCGTTCCGCGCGGCCGCCGAGGCGGACCCTGCCGATCCGCCCGCCCAGCTCGACGTCGGCGGCCCGGCCGGCCCCGCCCCCGCCGCGGTCCGGGAGCGGATGGAGGCGGCCCTCACCCTCGCCGACGACCTGCTCCTGGACGGCACCGTGCACGCCGGCCCGGTGCTCCACGCAGCCCTCCGCGGGGCCCGCGACACACTCGCCGCCCACGGTCTGCACTGGCCGGCCGAAGCACTGGCCGAACTCACCGGCCTCCAGGCCGACTACACCGCCCGCGGCGCCCGCTACCGGCCCGAACGCCACGCCCTGCTGCTCGTCGAACTGCACGCCCGCCACCGCGCGGCCACCCACGAAGGAGCCATCGCCGCCTCCCCGGTCCTCGGCACCGGCCGGCCGGGCACCACCGCGCTGCGCCGGGTCCGCCTGACCGCCCTGGGCTGCCGGATCTCCGGCGGACCGGGCGAGCGCACGGCACAGGTGTACTTCGCCCACGGCGACACCGGCGTCGCCCTGGTGCTGCACCGCCGCTGGGAGGTCCCGCAGGACGGCCCGCAGCCGGTGGGCCGCGATCTGGCCGCGCGCCGCATCGCCGGCGCCTCCCTCTCCGCGCTGTCCGCCGCCAACGTGGTCAGCGAGAACGCCTCCCGGACCGCGGGCGGCACGGTCGTCCTCGGCGCCGGCCGGCTGGCGGGCACCAGCGTCACCCCGGTCGGCTCGGCCTGGTCGGGGCTGCCCGAGCCACTGCTGGTCGGCGACTTCGCGGCCCACGCCGAGCGGCTGCGCCGGCTGCCGCCGCAGCTGATCCGCCCCCGGGTGGCCGCCGACTCGGTCCGGGTGGTGGCCGTACACGCCGTGGAGGATCTGGGCTACGACCCGGCGGAGCAGCGGCTGACCGCCACCGTCCGGGACGCGCACGGCAACCGGGCGGCGCTGGCCGCGCCGTACAACCCGTACGGGCCGGGTGGACTGGACGCGCTCGCCGCCGCCCTGCAGCCGCGGCCGGAGGGCGCCCTCCTCGTCAGCGCGTTCGTGCGCGCCGCCCCGCGGGGCGGCCTGCTGATCGATCCGATCGCCGTGCTGACCCCGGGCGGGGTGGTCGTGCCGGACCTGGCGGCCGGCTCCGGCCGCCAGGACCCGGCGTACGCAGGCCCGTCCGCCGCCGACCCGATCGCGGAGGCGCTCGGAGCCGCCCTCACCGCGCTGGCCCGGGCCGCCCACCGCGGGCTGGGCCATCTCGGGCGAGGCGAGCGGGAGCGGCTGGCGGAGGCCGCGACGGCGCTGGCCCGTACCGGCCTGGCCAACGCCGCCGGGCGGGTACGGGCCGTCCTGACCGCCCTCGGCCAGGACGGCCCCCGGGCCGCGGTCCCCGCGTGGGTGGACGCCCAGCTGTACGTACTGACCGCGGCCGAACTGCACGACGGAGCCCAGGAGTAGCGGCTACTTCGGGGTGACCCAGACCTGGCGCTTGTTCGTGTTCGCCGTGTAGAGCTGGATCGGCGTGCCGTTGGCGGTGGCACCGCCGGTCACATCGAGCACCTTGCCCGAGGCGACGTGCACGATCTGGCCCTTCGGGTTGACGGACCAGCGCTGCGCCGGCGTGCCGTTGCAGTCGTGCAGGGTGATGCTGTTGCCGTTGGCCGTCCCGTTCCGCGCGTTGTCCAGGCACTTGCCGAGGGCGCGGAAGGTGCCGTCCTTGCCGAGGATCCAGGACTGGGCCACCGAGCCGTTGCAGGTGTAGAGCTGGATCCGGGTGCCGTTGGCCGCCTTCCCGCCCTTGACGTCCAGGCACTTGCCGCCGAGCCCGGTCACCCGGCCCTGCGGGGACAGCTTCGATCCGGCCCCGGCGGCGAGGAGGCGCAGACCCTGCACGTCGAACTGCTGGACGTAGGTGCCCGCCCGCTTGTCCTGGTACGCCAGGGCGGGTGAGCACATCACCGGGAACTGCCCGGAGTCGGTGCCCTTGACACAGTCACCCCGCGTCAGACTGCGGTTCGCGTGCGTCAGGCCCAGTGTGTGCCCGAGCTCGTGGCTGATGTGGTTGCGCATGTAGGTCTCGCCCATGGAAGCCGAGGGCTTGCCGTCCGCCGTGAAGAACTCGCTGTCGATATAGGCGTGTCCGCTGGTCACGGTGGCCGGCACGGACGAACTGGTGAAGCCGCAGCTCAGGTTCGGGCTCCCCGACCCGTCGCGGACCACCTTCCAGCCCGTGCTGCCCATGCTGCCCTCTCCCGCAGGAGGCAGGCAGGGGCGGTGCAGCACGCCCATGACCACCTCGCCCTTGGGGCGGGCGTAGTTCCAGCCCACCGGCCGGGTGTCCACGGTGACGGGCAGGTTCGTGATCCGCTGCAGATCCGCAGCGGAGGCCTTCGCGTAACGGGCCAGCCAGTCCGCGGACTTCTGGTCGTAGAACTTGATCGTGTAGCCGGTCGCCAGCCACTTGGTCGCCCCGCTGAGCTTCCACCCCGGACCCTGGGGCGGTGCTGCAGCCGCGGCCGCCGGCGCCGCGGCGGCCGTCGGCGCGGGCAGGGTGTCGAGCGTCATGACACCGTTCTCGAAGCGGGTGTGGTCGCTGGCCGAGATGCCGGAGTCCTCCGCGTGCGCGTTCTCCGGACCCGTCGCCGCCGGTGCCGCGGGCGGCTGCTCCTCGGTCCCGAACGCCATCGAGGGGAGTTGCAGGCCCCCTACGATCGCCGCCACGGCACATGCCGCCACCACGGATATTCGTCGCTTGCCTGTGAATCGCACGTCCCCGTTGCCTTTCATCGAACAGACGAGTGAGGGTAACGGGTGGGTCGCGCACCCGGCACCGGTGCGCCCGAACCGCGCCTGGCCGCCCGCTCGTTCAGTGCACGCCGGACGGATCCGGATAGGGGCTGTGCATGGTGAGGAAGCGGATGTCGAGGTCGGACTCCAGGTAGTCCATCCGTTGCTCCCAGAACTCCCGCAGGTGCGGCAGCGCGAGGTGGGCGTCGAGATCGGCCTGCGAGCGCCACGCCTCGTAGAAGACGAACACGCCGGGCTCGTCCCGGTCTTCGTGGAAGTGGTACTCGAGACAACCGGGCTCCTGGCGGGTCGGCTCGACGAACGACAGCAGGAGCCGCTTCAGTTCCGCGGCGCGTTCGGGCTTGGGGCGGGTGATGCCGACGAGTGTCAAGGGCTGGGCCATGAAGACTGCCTCCTCAGTAGGTACGACCAATCTCATACCTACCGGACGTTAGCCGCCCCCTGGGTATGATGCAAGCCATACCTATGCCGTAGTTGTGGGAGGTGTTCCTGATGCCCGACGAAGAAGGCCACCCGGCCGTCGAGGAGATCCTGCTCGGCCCGGTGCTCTCCGCCCTCGCGGATCCGCTGCGCCGGCGCGTGGTGCGCACGCTGGCCGCCGAGCCCGAGGGAACGGCGCGCACCTGTAGCTCCTTCGGCCTGCCGGTCTCCAAGGCGACCCTCACCCACCACTTCCGGGTGCTGCGCGAGGCCGGCCTGATCAGCCAGGTCTCCCGCGGCAACAGCCGCATGGCCACCCTCCGCCGCGCTGACCTCGAACGCCGCTTCCCCGGCCTGCTCGACCTCGTATCCGCCGAACCGGAGCCCCCGCAGGCCGCAACGTAGGCTGTCGGCATGGGGTTCTGGATGACGCTGTCGCGGCACGACGCGGCCCGGGTCGGCGCCCTGTTGGACCATCCCGGTGGAGTGCGGGCGGGCCGCAGGCGGCTGTGGGATGCCTGGGATGCCTGGGACGACCCGGCGGAGGAGGCGGGGGCGCACGAACAGGCGGCGCCGCCGGTGCTGGAGGCCCTCGAGGAGACCCACGAGATCCGGCGCAACTGGGACGGTATGCACGTCCTGCTGACCGGCTGTGAGGACCATTACCACGAAGAGGACGCGCAGGAGCGGGCCTGCGGGCCGGCGCCGGCCCGCGATGTGGTCATGGGCGGCCTGCCCCTCTCCGGAGCCGCCGGCCCCGCCCGGATCGGCGTTCCCGTCCTCCTGATGCCGGACGAGGTCCGCGCGGTGCACGGCTTTTTGAGCGGTGTCGACGTCCCCCGCCTGGTCCGTGAGCGGGCCGGGCTGGTCGAAGCCGCGGGCGTGTATTCCTTCCGTATGACCGTCCAGTGGGCCGACGGCAGCAGCAGGAACATGAGTATGATCGAGGACGGGACGCTGGCCTCCGCCCTGGAGGCGGTCCGCGGGTTCTACGCCCGCGCCGCCGCGGCCGGGAACGCCGTCATCAAGGAAATCTCCTGACACGGAAACAGGGCTTCGAAAAACTCCGTTGCTTGCCGGCGGTGCCGTGCCTAGCGTCCTGATCATGCTCCCCGTGGTGGAAACAGATGAACAGTGGGACGAAGTCGTCCCGGACGAAACGGTCATGCGCCCCGGCGCGGAAGACCTGTGCGCCCGCCTCGGCCTCGCCGGCGCACCGCTGACCCGATTCCCGGACGGCTCCCAGCCGGTGTACGCGGTGGGTGACGAGCACGTGCTCAAGCTGTTCCCCGGTGCCGCCGCCGAGGACGGGGTCGCCGAAGGCCGTGTCCTGTCCCACCTGCAGGGGCGGCTGCCGGTACCCACGCCGCAGGTCCGCTCGTTCGGCCCGTACGAGAACGGCTGGCAGTACGTCCTGATGTCCCGGCTCCGGGGCGAGAACCTCGCCCGCGCCTGGGACCGCATACCGCAGGGCGACCGCGAACGCCTCGTGACCGAGACCGGCGAGGCCCTCGCCGTCCTCCACTCCCTCGATCCCGGACCGCTCCGGGACGTCCTCGGCCCCGGCGACTGGGGCGCCTTCCTGGACCGGCAGCGGGACGGCGCCGTCGAGCAGCAGCGCGCCCACGGACTTCCGGACCACTGGCTGGAACAGATCCCCGAGTTCCTGGCCTCGGTCCCCCTGCCGCGCACCCCGCGCCCGGCCCTGCTGCACACCGAGGTCATGCAGCAGCACTTCCTGGTGGATCCCGACGGCTGGCAGCTGACCGGACTCTTCGACTTCGAACCCGCCGTGATCGGTGACCGTGCCTACGACTTCGTCGGCGTCGGCCTGTTCGTCACCCGCGGCGACCCGAAGCTGCTGGCCCGCCTGGCCGGCGCGTACGGCCACACCTTCGAGCCGGCCGAACTGCTCGCTTACACCCTGCTGCACGTCTATAGCAACCTCCCCTGGTACCTGCGGGAACTCGACGCGCCGGCCGAAGCGACCCTGCCCGCGCTCGCCGAGGCGTGGTTCGGCACGGCCCCTTAGGCGGCGGGGAAGGCGGGGCGCCCGGTCAGTGGCGGGTTGAGGCGGGCGAAGCCCTCCTGCCGCTCGTACGGGAAGTACGGGTACGGCGCCGTACGGTGGCTGGCGGCGTCGAGCCGGGCCGTCTGCTCGGGGGTCAGCGCCCAGCCGATCGCGCCGATGTTCTGGCGCAGCTGTTCCTCGTTGCGCGCCCCGATGATGACGGAGGACACCGTCGGCCGCTGAAGCAGCCAGTTCAGGGCGACCTGGGGGATCGTCCGGCCCGTCTCCCGTGCCACCTCGTCGAGCGCGTCGACCACGTCGTAGAGGTACGCGTCCTCCACCGGCGGGCCGTAGTCCGCGGTCTGGTGCAGCCGGCTCCCGGCCGGCAGGGGGCGGCCGCGGCGCACCCTCCCGGTCAGGCGCCCCCATCCCAGGGGGCTCCAGACCAGCGCGCCGACCCCCTGGTCGTGGCCGAGCGGCATCAGCTCCCACTCGTAGTCCCGTCCGACGAGCGAGTAGTACACCTGGTGGGCGACGTAGCGCGGATAGCCGTGCCGGTCGGCGGCGGAGAGGGACTTCATCAGCTGCCAGCCGGCGAAGTTGGAGACGCCCACGTGGCGGATCTTGCCGTCCCGCACGAGCCGGTCGAGCGCGGCGAGCACATCCTCGACCGGGACGGCCGCGTCGAAGGCGTGCAGCTGGAACAGGTCGATGTGGTCGGTGCCGAGCCGACGCAGGGCGTCCTCGGTGGCCTTGACCAGGCGGGGCCCGGAGGTGCCGGCCTCGTCCGGGCCGTCACCCGTCGGCAGGCCGGCCTTGGTGGACAGCAGCACCCGGTCGCGCCGCCCCTTGACCGCCGCGCCCAGTACGGTCTCCGAGGCCCCCGCGGAGTACACGTCGGCGGTGTCGAAGAGCGTGATGCCCGCGTCCAGGCTGATGTCGACCATACGGCGGGCCTCGCGGGCGTCCGTGTCGCCCCAGGCGCCGAAGAGCGGACCGCTGCCGCCGAACGTTCCGGCTCCGAAGCTCAGGACCGGAACCTTGAGGTCGGACGTGCCGAGCTGCCTGTACTCCATGACGATGCCTCCAGAATTGTTAATGGAACTCAAGGCCCTTTAAGATGCCCCTAAGGTAGCAGGCGGCGGCGATTAATGGAACTGGAGACCCGTTATGAGTTCTGGAGCGGCAGAACCGGGCACCGTACGGCCCGGCGGACGGACGGCGCGGGTCCGTGCTGCGGTCCTGCAGGCGGCCGGCGACATGCTGGCCGAAGCGGGCTTCGACCGGCTCGACCTGGCCGAGGTCGCCCGCCGCGCCGACGTGGGCAAGACGACGGTCTACCGCCGCTGGGGGACACCGGCCGGCCTGGTCGCCGACCTGCTGGCGGACATGGCCGAGCAGTCCCTGCCGCGCACCGAGACGGGCTCGCTCGACGCCGACCTCCGGGCCAACGCGGACCTCGTACGCGGCACCCTGGCCGACCCCCGCCAAGGACCCCTGTTCAAGGCGGTGATCGCCGCGGCCACCACCGACGCCGGTACGGCCGAGGCCCTGCACCGCTTCTACGAGGTGCGCGTCGCGGAATGGGCGCCCTGCGTCCGGCAGGCCGTGGCCCGGGGCGAACTGCCGGACGACACCGACGCGGACGAGGTGATCCGCGCCGTGTCCGCCCCCCTCTACTACCGGCTCCTCACCACCGGCGCCGCCCTCGACGAGGAGGCGGCGCAGCGGGCGGCCCGGGCCGCCGCAGCGGCGGCGCGCGCGGGCGCCTTCACCCGGGACGGCTGACCGGCCCGGGTCCGGGCGGCGCCCCGCGCCGGGCGCGGGCCGCCGGCGTCAGGAGTGGAAGTTGCGCTGCCAGCGGTGCCCCGCGAGCGGGCCAGATGCCGTTCAGCGGAGGGACCTTGGCGGCCACGTACACGGGGTCGCCGGCCCGTGCGCGGACCACCCGGCCCACGATCCGCTCGCTCTCACCGTAACCACGGGCGGTGTCGACGAAGTTGACGCCCAGTTCGAGCGGGAGGGTAACCGCCGGGCGGACAGGAGCAGGAGCCGCTTTCCCGCGGCCGGCGCCGCCCCCGGCCGGGCGGATGCGAAACTGATCACCGGTGAACTTCACAGAGGGGACGGACGGAAGCGTGAGACTGCGGCGGGGGAGTGCAGGGGTGACTGCCATGGTCATAGCGGTGACGGCGACGGCGACGGCCTGCTCCCACCCCCTGAAGGACCACGGCCCGCTGCCCCCGCGCTACTCGGGGCCGCCGGTGCCCGCGGACACGGTCGTCTCGGAGCTGACCTCGGCGATGGCGGCCGAAGGCGTCACCCTGAAGCGGACGCCGCAGGAACTGATCGCCCTCGACTGCCAGGAGAGCCTGACCGGCGAACACGCCTCGGCGACGGCGGACGCCGTCCTCGAGGGCGGCTTCGCCCGCGCCCGTTCCGGCCACGGCTGGCAGCCCGGCCCGGACCTGGGCAGCGGATCGCTCGCCCTGCGCAAGGGCAACTGGACGGCGACCGCCCTCCTTCCCGGCTCCCTGGCGGCGGGTTCCCCCACGACGCAGTTCGTGATCACCCTGCTCTGCGACGGCGCCCGCTCGAAGTCCTCGACCCGCAAGGCCAGTCCGCCCGTCTAGTCCGCCCGTCTGGTCCGCCCGGCTAGTCCGTCGCGTAGTCCGTCGCGGCACCGGCCTCCCACACCGGTGGCAGGTCGTCGCGGGCGAGCGCGGCAACCTGGTCCGTGATCATGTCGAGGATCGTCGCCGCGGCGGCCGCATCGTGGCCCAGCACGAGGAAGTTCAGGGTCAGCCCGTCGGTCACGGCAGCCAGATAGCGGGCCAGCACCGGGACGGGGACCCGGAGTTCCAGCTCCATGCTCTCGCCGAGCTGCTCGATGAGCTCGTGGTAGATCTCGGCGTACCGCTCGTGCTGGCGCCGGGCCAGCGGCTCGAACCCCGGGGTGCGCAGCGCGTACTGGGTGAGTTCGTAGGTGAGCATGTGCTCCGCGGGGTGGGCGCACACATGGTCCCAGTAGGCCCCGAAGCCGGCCCTGATCGTCTCCCGGAGGCTGCCGCGCGGCCGCAGCGCCTCCTTCACCACTCCCACGTAGTGGTCGGTGATCGTCGTGATCACGGACTCCAGCAGGGCCTGCTTGGAGTCGAAGCAGTAGTGGAAGACGCTGAGGGACACCCCGGCCTCGGCGGCGATGGACCGGGTCGTCGTCCGCGGGACGCCGTCCCGCGCCATCGCGCGGATCGCCGCTTCGGTCAGCTGCCGGCGCCGTTCGGCGAGCGGCATGCGGGTCATGAGGCGGGTTCCCTCCGGTCGTTCCAGGTGCTCGGTGCTCGGTGCTCGGTGCTCGGTGCTCTGTGACTCGGTTCTCCGTGCTGTTCCCGCTCCGCTCCGGTCGGAGGGGAGCGGACGGGCGGCGCGGCCGGTGGTCGTCCGGCCGCGCCGCCCGTACGTCGGTCAGCTGCTGTAGACGCCGACCTCGTGGATCGAGTACCCCCACTCGGTGGCCCGCTGCACACCGTGGATCCGTACGTAGCGGGCCGTGGTACCGGCGAACTGGGCGGTGTCCAGGCCGCCGTCACCCGCCGTGGTGGACCAGGCGGTCCGCCAGGTGCTGCCGTCGTCGGACAGCTCGATGCGGTACGACCTGCCGTACGCACGCTCCCAGTCGACGGTGACCCGCTTGACCAGCTGCGGCTCCCCGAGGTCGATCCGGAGCCACTGGCCTTCCTTCCACTCGCTCGCCCAGCGGGTGCCCCGGTTGCCGTCCACGGCCCGGCCGGGCGCGAAGGAGGTGAACGGGTCCCACCACTCCGTGGTGGAGGCCGAAGTCGGCCGGCCCGAGGCCAGGTTCACCCCGGCCCGGTGCTGCTCGGAGGCGCCCCAGGTGTCCAGGTAGGACTCGGCGCCGCGGAACAGGTCGTCCACCACGCCCTGGCCGCCCACCTTGCGGACGTCCTCGATCCAGTCCGGGACCAGGCCGTAGTGCGAGGCGCCGTCGGTGTTGAGGTCCCAGGTGCGCTGGCCGGTGGTCTGCCGGTCGATGACCGAGCCGCCGTCGACGCTGCGGAAGGGGTAGGTGACCGCGTTGGGGGCGTCGGCTCCGCGCGGGCCCGGCCATCCGCCGACCCCGTTCATATCGGTGCCGTACCCGTAGCCGACCCGGTACTTCTCGCGCAGGGCGTCCTTGGCCTTGGCCTCCGAGCTGAACGCCTCGGCCCCGTTCATGTACTGGGCTGCGAACCCGCCGAGCCGGTAGAGCCGCTCGGTCCAGTTGTCGTCCATCCAGCTGTGCGAGGAGATCACGCCGGGGTAGGACTCCGACTCCATGATGTCGAAGGCCCGGCCGGCGGCCTTGACGCTCATGTGGTCGATCTCCAGCATCATCTTGCGTTTCATCATCCCGCGCACCGCGTACTCGCCGAGCTCGGTGAGCCCGCGGGTGTTGCACCGGGCGTCCTGGGCGTACGTGGGCACGCTCACCCCGGCCGGGAGCTCCTTCTGCGCGTTCGGCGCCGCGGCCAGGCCGATCGGGTTGTCCTGCTGCGGGCCCGCGCACTTCTCGGTCCGCCAGAAGGTTCCGGTGGACAGGAACTGGCCGACGTTGATCGCCGTGCCGAGCGCCCCGGAGTCGAAGCGGACGCCGCAGAGCGCGTTGTCGAACTTGTGGCACAGGAACATGCTGCGCACGCCCAGCCGGTGCAGCTCGTCCAGGCCGCGGTCGATGTCCTCCCGGTCGCACTGCGCGACGTCGAGGATCTGCTTGCAGCCGAACGGCTCGGAGGTCTCGACGCCGAGCACCACGGCCAGCTTGCCCTGGGCGATGACCTCGCGGGCCTGCGCGGTGTCGGTGACGATCCGGAACCAGCCCTTGCCGGGGCCGCCGTACATCTTGTCGACGTAGGCCTGCATGTCGTACGTCTTCTGGGCCTGGAGGCGGATCGAGGTCATCTCGTCGCAGCCGCGGTCCTTGAAGAAGTAGACCGAGCAGATCACCCCGTTGGTGACGAGGTCGTTGACCATCACCCGCTGGCCGCCGCGCCAGGCCCGTTCGATCCAGGCGTAGTAGTTCTGCTGGTGGGTCAGCGAGTCGTGGGCGGGCCAGTCCTTGAAGGTGGGCCAGCCGTTGGGGTCGTGCTTGCCGTCGCCGCCCTTGGTGATGAAGTCGAAGACGGCGAGGGTGCCGTCGGGGTAGTGCTCGGGGCAGTCCTTGAGGGCGTCGGCGACCCCGAGTTCGGAGAACGGCTTGCCGCAGATGAGGCGCCCGCCGAAGGCCTCGTTGGACATCACGTGGTTGTGCGCGTCGACGAAACCGCGCACCTCGCCCTGCGCGTTGGTGCCCTTGAACGGCTCGCCCGTGACGTTGATCTGGGAGTCGGGCTCGGGCCGGGCGGTGGGGTTCCACCAGGCGGCATCGGCGGCGGAGCCGGGCGCGGGGCCGAGCAGCATGGCCATCGCGGCGAGGAGCAACGACAGCACTGCCAGGGGCCTGCGCCTGCTGTGCGCGGGTCGCGGTCGCGTCATGGACATCACTCACGTCTTCGGTCGGCGAAGGGCGCGCGGTCGAGGACTTGTCATGCTCCGCGCAAAGGGTGTGTCGAGAATCCCGACTGCCGCAACCGGAGTCAAGAGTCCGGGACACTTGACCTGATGGACCGTCGGTTCGCGTTTCGCCGCCCCGATCGCCGACCGCCGGCCGCAGCGCTGTCGGTGCAGCCGGATGGCCTGCGCAGATGATCGAAAGCGACCGTGACGACCGCCGCCTTCCGCCCACCGTGGCCGAGGTGGCCCGAGTGGTTCCGAACAAGCCCAACCGGCTCCTGGTACGGCTTCGGAGCTACTACTCGGTCGAGTCCTGGCCGCGTGCTCCGTATCGACCGCGGAGTTTCCTGAGAAG